>DASPWC010000051.1:0-6813 GCA_035622055.1 Xanthobacteraceae bacterium
AGCAGCCGGAAGTCGCCGGCATTTTCGGGAATCTTCGGACGCGCACCCCAATTCAGAAGCAGATAAAAGCACCTGACTGAGAAGCGGCGGATGGGAGACTCGTTGGTGCGATGGGCTTTCGCAGTATAAACGACGTCGCAATCTTCATCGAGCCAATGAGCGACCAGTCTCTCGATCAAAGATGTCGGATGCTGACCGTCGCCGTCGATGAACAATACGGCGCCGCGGCGGGCATGGTCGAGGCCGGCCAGCAACGCGGCTTCCTTGCCGAAATTGCGCGACAGCGAAATTACCTGAACGTCGAGTCCTACCGCCGGCAATTCGCGCGCGACGGCCAGCGTGCCGTCGCGGCTACCGTCGTCGACATAGACCAATTCACAGGAAAGGGCGCGTGTCGCGGAGAGCCGCTGCGCAACTTCGATCAGCCGCGCGTGCAACCGCTCGAGCGTCGCCGCTTCGTTGTAAAGCGGCACGACGATCGAAAGGCCTTGCGCGGCGGCGTTCGGCGGATTCCTATCGCGCGTCAAGGTCGTAACTTTGGGTTCGCCGGCGGGGCTCATCGGCTTGATCCTCCGGCTCTTCTATAACGGGTTCCCGGCAAATTCTCCACGGCCGCGACTTTTGGGCGCGATTCGCCGCTTTCGCGCCGCGGGTCTGAAAAAAGCGCGCGGGAATGGCCCGAAGCCCTTCGCAATGGGGATCGCAATCAGCCGGAAACGCTCCAGCGCAACGCTGACTTTATGAACGAGCTGCGGCTCGTTCAGCCGGGATGTTGCTTCAGCTTTTCCTTGATGTTCGCGGTTGTAGATTGGACGTCGGCTTCAAAATTGTGCCAGTCGCTTTCGACCACGTCCCAGTTGACCATCGGCGCCTGGCCGCCCGCCGCCGTCGCCGACATGCCGTTGGCGGCGCGCCCCGTGGTTGAGTCGTACGCGTAAACGCCCAGGATCGTCAGGGCCACTCCGAGGATAAACCCGAGAAAAGCCGGCATTGCGAACCTCCGTTGCAGGACAACGCCGCACCATGGAACGCGCCGGCACCGCGATCGTTCCGCAAGCCGTTTCCAGCGCTCGCTAAAACCAAAATCCGCGCCTTAACTTGGGGGGTCGCGGATAATAGCTGGATGACGTGAACTTTTGCGCCGCCCCGAGCGTTAGCTTGCGAGGACATACCCCCAACGGCAGCCACATCGAGGAAATCATGGCCCCAGCCCGTTCAGCGAATACCGATTTCGCGCGCGCCTTCGGCGAAGCGAAAACACAGGCCGGCAACGTTGCCGGCGAAGCGTCGGATGCAGCACAAGATCTATACGATGCGGCCCGCGACAAGGCGGCCGATCTCGCCGAGAGCGCCAACGATGCGGCGCGGCAAACGGCAGGATCGTTCGAACGCGCGCTCCGCAATACTATCGAAACGCAACCCTATACGGCCGTTGTCGTGGCTCTGGGCCTCGGCTGGCTGTTTGGCCGGATGCACCGTCCGCTGTAAGCTGCGCTGTCATTTAAACCCAGTCGAAAATCCGGGGCCGGTATCATGCCCAAGAAGGGTCGCGAAGAGGAACGAGAGACCGAAGATCAGATGGCGCGGCGCAAGCTCGGCCCGCGTGGCGTGCCCGATGCCGCCGATGACGCGACGATGACGCCGCAAAGTGAAAAGGAGTTGCCGAAGCCCGGCGAGTTTGACGGGCATACCGCCTGATGGCGCTTCGGCCACGCCAATTCACACCGGAGCCAAAGATCGAAAGTCAAAGATCGCTCAGGCCCGTGCAGAATGGCCGGCCGCGGTATCATGTGGCCGGACGCGCGAGTTCAGCCGCGAGCTTGGCGTAGAGCGGATTATCGCAGGTATAGACATAGTTGATTGCGGCAACCGAGACCGCGACGGCGCCGTGCTTGCGCAAAAAGCTTGCTAGCGCCTGCACGTTTTCCGGCGGGCAATGCAGCGTTAGCATGCCGGAGGATGTCGGGCCGCCGAACGGGGAAACCACGCCGAATGTCTCTCGCGCGACGGCGAGAAGCCTTTCATCCAATCCGCGAAAGCGGGTGCGCACTTCGGCAAAGGCCTCGGCGCGTTTCTGCGCGGCGATGCGGTCGAGCAAGAGCCGCGCGGTCTCTCGGTGCGTCTCTTCCCACGCCGCCGTGCGCGCTGCGACAAGATTGGCCTGCGAGCGCAAAATTACGCCGTCCTCGATCGTTTTGAGCCCATTGGCGGCGAGCGTGGCGCCGGTCGTCGTGATATCAACGATCATTTCCGCGGTGCCGGCCGCGGGCGCGCCTTCGGTCGCGCCAGAGCTTTCGACGATGCGGTAATCGACCACGCCGTGCGCGGCAAAAAAATCGCGTGTAAGGTTGGCATATTTGGTGGCGAGACGCATTTTGCGTTCGTGTTTGAGCCGAAACGCGGTCGCGACATCGTCGAGATCGGCCATCGTGCGTACATCGATCCAGGCTTGCGGCACCGCGACGACGACGTTGGCGAAGCCGAAGCCGAGACCGGCGATCAGGAGGACCCGCTCGTCGGATTGCGGGACTATTTCGCGTACCAGGTCTTCGCCGGTGATGCCGAGGTGCACGGCGCCTTGGGCAAGCTGCGCTGTGATTTCGGCCGCGGACAGATAGACGATCTCGACGCCGCTGAAGCCGGCAATCGTGCCCCGATAGTCGCGCGCGCCGCGCGGTTTGACGAGGTCGAGACCCGCGCGCGCGAAAAACGCTTCGGCGTTTTGTTGCAGCCGCCCTTTCGACGGCACCGCGAGAATGAGCGGCCCGTTCATGTTTGGCCTCCCACGCCCGCAAGTTCTTCGATTGCCGCTGCAAAGCCCACCGCGGGGATTGCTTCGCGCGCGCCCAGCCGCGTCAATAGCCCGTCGTATCGCCCGCCGGCGACCAGCGGATTTTTCCTGCTTGCATCGTGTAACTCAAAGACAAAGCCGGTGTAGTAGTCGAAGCCGCGGCCGAAGGAGGTCGCAAACTTGATCGCGCGCACGTCCACGCCGCGCGCGGCAAGAAAACCGGTCCGGGTCTCGAACAGATCGAGCGCCGGTTGCAGCGAAATTTTCGCGCCTGCGGTAAGCGCGCGCAATTCGCCCGCGGCTTCGTCCGCATCGCCGGTAACGGACAAGAAACGCTCGATCAAGGCGCGCGCCTCGCGCGGCAGCCGCTTCGGCGTATTGAGTGCCGCTTGTTCGAGAAAACGGTCTGCGATTTCGGCGACGGAGCGTCCGCCGACCGTCGCGATGCCCGCGATGGAAAGCAGGTCCGTAACGAGATGATGCGCCGCTTTGGGATCGGACCCCGCCAGCGCCGCCAGAACGCCCTGATATTCCGGCGGACTCTCGGCGGCGGCGAGCGTGAGCTGATTGAGATCGTGGTTGAGCGAGGTTTTGCGGTTGAAATCCTTGATCAGCCGCCGCTTCCATGCCGGCGCGAGATCGAGCGCGGCGATGAAAGCGGAAAACAGTCCGACATCGCCGATGCGGATTTCCGGCGTGTTCACGCCGAACAGCGCCGTCGCCTCGAGCCCAAGCGCAAGCATTTCGGCATCGGCTGCGGCTTTGTCGCGGCGGGCGAAGGATTCGATCCCGGCCTGAAGAAATTCCGACGCCGCGCCGGTGCGGTGGCGAAACACGGGCCCGAGATAGCAAAAGCCCGCCGGCTTGCCGGCCTCCGGCGACTGCAAATAGGCGCGCGATACCGGGATCGTGAGATCCGGGCGCAGACACATTTCGCGCCCCTGCGGGTCGGAGGTGAGAAACATGCGCCGGCGGATGTCCTCACCCGACAAATCGAGAAACGGTTCCGCGGGCTGCAGAACCGGCGGGTCGATTTGGGCATAGCCGGCGCGCACATACGAGCCGACGAGCGCTTGCGCCCGCGGGTCTGGCACGTTCTGCGCGGTGTTTGTCTTCTTGTTCATCGCGTAATCGTCTGAAAGTCCGGCTCGCTGCGACACCGTTATCGCCAATGGCGCGTCGGCGCGGGCATTTAGCACGCCGCGCGTCGCTATTCGATGAAGATCGTGGCGCGCCGTTAACGTTTATCGGACGGCGCCCGATACGGCCGCGGCATCGGTTGTCCAAGTTTCCATAACGCCATAATATCATTGATGTTTTCGTCACGTTCACCGCTTTTCGAGGACGGAGAATGCATGCCGACGCGCCGTCACATCCTCGCGCTAATGGCTGCAGCCACGACGGGCCGCGCTCCGGCGGCGCCCGCGCAGAGCCGCCTGCGCGCCGTCGCCACCTTCTCGATCCTCGGCGATCTTGTGAAGAATGCCGGCGGTGAACGTGCCGAAGTGGCAACGCTTGTCGGCCCGAATGGGGACGTCCACGTCTACGTGCCGACGCCGGCCGACGCCAAAGCGCTCGTCGCGGCAAATCTCGTCTTCGTCAACGGACTAGGCCTTGAAGGCTGGCTCGACCGGTTGATCGCGGCCTCAGGCAGCAAGGCCCCGGTGGTCGTCGCCAGCCGCGGGATCGTTCCGCGTAAGGTGGCGGACGAGCGCAATCCTAATCGTCTGATAGACGATCCCCATGCCTGGCAGTCGGTCGTGAATGCAGAGATCTATGTTGCGAATATTGGCGACGGCTTGATCGCCGCCGACGCAGCCGGCAAGGAATTCTATCGGGCCGGCGTTGCGGCCTATCTCGCCAAGCTCGATGCTCTCGATCGTGAGATCAAAGCGGCGATTGCCGCGATTCCCGCCGATCGCCGCAAGATCATCACCGCGCACAAAGCATTCGGCTATTTTGGCGACGCCTACGGCCTGGAATTCATCGCTCCGGAAGGACTCTCGACGGACGCCGAACCGTCGGCCCTCGACGTCGCCAAAATCATCGCCCAGATCCGAGCGCAAAGAATCCCCGCCGTGTTTCTGGAGGGCATCGCCGATCCGCGCCTGATGCAGCAGATCGCCGCAGAGACTGGGGCGAAGATCGGCGGAACGGTTTATTCCGATTCGCTGTCACCGCCGAACGGTCCCGCCGCCACCTATATCGACATGATGCGCCACAATGCGCGCGAATTTCGGCGCGCGCTAACGTATTGATTCAACGGCTACATTACTCGGCCGCACGCGTTGCCCTTGCCTGTTGTTACACCGTAACGTTAGCATACGGCATTGGGGAAGTTCGTTGGGTTGCGGGATGGGATGGGTTCACCGGCATAAGCGGCGCGGCGCGCTGGCGGCGCTGGCGGCGCTGGCGCTGCAGATCACGCTCGCCTTCGGCCACGTGCATCTAGACGGCGTCCATCTGAAGGACGTGCATCTGGACAACGCCCATCCGAATATGGTGGGCGGTTCGCGCCTAGCGACAGCCGCGTCGTATCACAGCACATTCGCCCAAGCATCGCAGCAGGCTCCGGCGCAAATTCCCGCGGACGATGACGATTACTGCGCGATCTGCGCTTCGATCTTTCTCGTGTCGACCTCGTTCGCGTCGGCGCCGCCAGCCTTGCCAGTGCCAGCCGGCTTCCATCGGATCGAACATTCCTTCGATAACGCGCAATGCTGCGCCGAACCGCGGCGCTTTGCCTTTCAATCGCGTGGTCCGCCCGCGGCTTAGGCCGCGGTCGAGCTGATTTTGACGTTCCGGCGCTGTCTTGTTCCGCGTCGAGCCGCCAACAATAAAGCGGCGCGTTTTTGTTCCGTTCAACGTCACGCGATTCGCCGATAGCACGACCGCTGATGCGTGAGTCTCTGCGCCGGCCATTTGGCCGACATCGCAGCATCAAAAAGCGGGGTACTATGTTTGTGCGGAATCATCGTTTTCGTCGTGCGTTACTATGCAACGCAACGGCGGCCGTCGCTCTGATCGCGTGCGATTGCGCCGCGAACGCGCAAGCTGCCGGGAACGTCCTGCTTCCGCAAGTGACCGTGCTCGGCGCGAAGAAACAGAAACCCGCCGCCGCGCCGCGTCGGGTCGCCACGCCGCGTCCCGCGCCGCCGACGGTGCCGCCTGTTTCGGCCGCGGAGGCGCTGGCGACCAAGAACGAAGGTTTCGACCAGGGGCGCAGCAATCTCTACACAACTATCGGGACTGCGTCGGATACGATCAACCGCGATTTGATCGAGGCGCTGCCCCAGGGCGGCACTGAGCCAGTCGAGAAGGTCATTCTTCAGGCGCCGGGCGTATCGCAGGACTCGGCAGCGAGCGGACTGTTGCACGTCCGTAACGATCACGCCAATGTGCAATTCCGCATCAACGGCGTGATGCTGCCGGACGGCGTCACCGGTTTCGGCAGCGTCCTGGATACTGATTTGATCGGCAGCATCTCGCTCGTCACCGGTGCGCTGCCGGCCGAATACGGGATGCGCACGGTCGGCTTGCTCGACATCACGACGCGCACTGACGTTTTTAACAATTCCGGCAGCATCAGCATTTACGGCGGTAGTCAAGGAACGATCCAGCCGAGCTTCGAATATGGCGGCACCTTCGGCGCCAATTGCCCGAGCGGAGCGGCAGCGCAATCCAAGTCGTGGGCGTGTTTCGGCGGCGTGCAATATTTCTTCACCGGTACCTACCTGCAGAACAAGGAGGGAATCGAAAATCCGCTGCCGACCTATGGCGCCATCCACGATTTCACACAGCAGGAAAAAGGCTTTGCCTATATGTCGACCTTCATCGACCCCTATACGCGGCTAAGCATGATCAGCGGAACCTTCACAGCGAGCTTCCAAATTCCCAATACGACGAACGCGCCGGTTTCAACGGCAATCACACCTCCGGTGTTCGGAGTTTCCACGTTCAATTCCGCGAACCTCAACGAGAACCAGGACGAGGACACGCAGTTCGGGGTATTGGCCTTGCAG
>DASPWC010000052.1:0-2283 GCA_035622055.1 Xanthobacteraceae bacterium
GCAAGACCGAATAGGGACGGCGCGATGCTTTCGCGTAAGCGTAGGCTTCGGGATCGTGTCCGGATCCGGCCGTCCGGGTAGGTCGCTAGAGGCGCCGGGCGACCGGCGTCCCAGAGGAATGGCCGTCACGCGCACGAACGCTGTTCGCGCGCCGTCCAGAACCCGGCTTACAGGCTGGCTGACGTGACTTAAGGGCGCTCGGCGGAACCCCGTCGGGCGCCCGCCAAGTTTGTTGCAGCAGCCATATCTGGCATAGCTTTTGAATGGTCTCCTCATGGAAAGTAGCGACGGCGCGGAAAGGCTATCGCGGCCGGGCCGAACACAGTGAAATCTTTCTACTTCCAACTCCGATTATCAAAGTATGATTTGCTCATTTTCATCTCCAAAATTGCACCGTCGGGAACTATATTCTATTTTCGCCAGATGGACCATTTCATGAACCGCGCGCCAGAGGACGTCGCAACTACCCGGATGGCGCCGCTCGCGCGGCTGCCGGTGTTCTTTGCGCTGGAGAACAAGCGCGTCGTCGTTGCCGGCGGTAGCCCGGCCGCCGCCTGGAAAGCGGAGCTTCTCTCCGCCGCCGGCGCGCACGTCCAAGTGTTGGCCGCGCGGCCGAGCGACGAGATGCTGACGCTCGCCGAGGCGCCGCCGCGGGGCGCTGTCATCGTTCATCGGCGCGACTGGACATCGGATGATTTGCGCGGCGCCGTCATCGCCGTCGCCGACTGCGACAACGACGCAGCGGCGGTGCGATTTGCCGCGGCGGCGCGCGCCGCTGGAGTGCCAGTCAATGTCATCGACCGGCCGGATTTTTGCGATTTCTCGTTCGGCGCCATCGTCAATCGCTCACCGCTCGTCATCGGTATTTCCACCGAAGGCGCGGCACCGGTCTTCGGCCAGGCCATCCGGGCCAAGATCGAAGCGCTGATCCCCAGAGGCTTTGCGCGCTGGGCAGCGGCCGCCCGGTCGTGGCGCCCGCGCATTAGGGCGCGCGCTCTGTCGTTCCGCGGTCGCCGCACCTTCTGGGAGGAATTTACCGCCCGCGCTATCGCCGCGCCCGATCGCGCACCGAATGAGGCCGATCTCGACGCGCTGCTCGCGCCGAAAAAGCGCGAGGCGGGGTCGGTCACGCTCGTCGGAGCCGGCCCCGGCGATCCCGAATTGCTGACGCTGCGGGCGCTACGCGCGCTGCAATCGGCGGACGTGATCCTGTTCGACGATCTCGTTTCGGCCGACATTCTCGACTTCGCGCGGCGCGAAGCGAAGAAGATGCTGGTCGGCAAAACGGGCCACGCGCCGTCATGCCGTCAGAACGACATCAACGACCTAATGATTTCTCTCGCCAAAGCCGGCCGCTGCGTGGTGCGGCTTAAGGGCGGCGACCCAATGGTGTTCGGACGCGCCGACGAAGAAATTGTCGCCTGCCGCGCGGCGGGCATCGCCGTGGAAGTCGTGCCTGGCATCACCACCGCGCAAGGCGCAGCCGCTCGGCTCCTGGTTTCGCTCACTCGCCGCCAAGAGGCCCGTCGCCTGCAATACATCACCGGACACGGGCGCGACGGCAAATTGCCGGCCGACGTCGATTGGACGAGTATTACCGATCCGAGGGCGACGACGGTCGTTTACATGCCGACAAGGACATTACCGGCCCTGGTCGCAGCCGCACTTGAGCACGGGCTTGATCCGTCGACGCCGGCGGTCGCCGTCGCCTGCGCAACGCGTCCCGACGAGCGCGTAATCACGGCGAGGATTGCCGATTTGCCGGCGCGTCTTGCCGCCGAACCCACGACCGGACCGGTCGTCGTGATGATCGGAAGTGTGTTCGCTGATTATCTGGAACTGTCGACGGCAAACATGACGCCAATCGGTGAAACGGCCCAAGCGCGCCTCATGCGATGAGACCAAAGAGGTTGCGGACCCCACGTGCGGCCGCCTATTTATCCCCTGCATGAATAACGTGACCGCACCGCCCTCGATTGAGGGCTCCACGCATTTGCCGCCGCCGCACACGGGGCTTATCGACGCGCGTCTTATCAAGATTGAAGACGCCGCGCGTGACACCAAGCTCTATACATTCGCGCGCGCCGACGGCGGCAAGTTGCCGCCCTACTCGCCGGGCGCCCATATCGACCTGCATCTTCCCAATGGGCTGGTGCGGCAATTCTCGCTCGTCGCGCCGAATTCCGATCCCGACAATTACGTGGTCGGAGTAAAGCGCGACGCCGCGAGCCGCGGCGGCTCGCGTTACATCATCGAAGAGATGCGTGACGGCGATGCGATCAA
>DASPWC010000053.1:0-2802 GCA_035622055.1 Xanthobacteraceae bacterium
CGAATAGCGCGCGCCTATCTTGCGCCTCAGCCGGATGATGCGGTGCCGCGTTTCGACTATGAGGCCCACATAAACGCGCTCGTTGGTAGTCGCCTCTGGCCGGCCTCGACACGACAGATCAGCGAACTGCGCGTCGTCATCGAATACCAGTCGCTCAATGGATACCAGCGCACATTGACCCTGGATATTGTCGACTATCCGGGAGAATGGCTTCTCGATCTCCCGCTGCTCACCAAGACTTATGAGGAATGGGCGTCCGAGAGCTTGCGTCTTTCGCGACAGCGTCCACGCGCCGACCTTGCCAAGGATTGGCATCTGCATCTGGCGACGCTCAAGCCGGAAGGAGCCGAAGACGAGCAGGAGGCACTTACCGCCTCGCGGCTTTTCACTGAATATCTCAGCGCATGCCGCGAAAAGAGTTATGCGATGAGTCTCCTGCCGCCGGGGCGCTTTCTGATGCCCGGGGATCTCGCCAATACGCCCGCGCTAACCTTCGCGCCCCTCGAACTTTCTTCCGAAGGGCCCCCGCCAGCCGGCTCGCTTTGGGCGATGATGCGCCGCCGCTACGAATCCTACAGGACAGTCGTCGTTCGCCCGTTCTTCCGCGATCATTTCGCCCGGCTCGACCGGCAGATCGTGCTGGTCGATGCTCTCGCTGCGATCAACGCCGGCCCCGACGCGCTCGCCGATCTCGAACATGCGCTCGATCAGGTGCTCAATTGCTTCCAAACAGGACGAAGAACGCTCTTGAGCGCGCTGCTGCGCCCGCGCATCGACAAGATACTGTTGGCCGCTACCAAGGCGGATCACCTGCATCACACGAGCCATGACCGCCTCGAAGCCATTCTGCGGCGTTTGACGAAGGATGCGACGGCGAAGGCGGAACTTACCGGGTCGCACGTTGATGTTATCGCGCTCGCCGCCGTCCGCGCGACCCGCGAGGCCACGGTGCGCAGAGGCCGTCAGCAGCAGCTTCCCTGCGTCCTTGGTGTGCCCGTCGCCGGCGAGACGATAGCGGGAGAAACCTTTGATGGAGAAACCGAAGCTGCGATTTTTCCCGGCGACTTGCCCGACGATCCCAAGGAACTGCTCGGCGGCGACATAAGCAACTTTCAAGGCCTCGCCACGGCGTCGCCGAAAAACGCCGATTTTCGATTTTTGCGCGTTCGGCCGCCGGTATTGGAATTGACCGAAAATGGCATACTCGCCCTGCCTCACATTCGCCTTGACCGGGCGTTGCAATTCCTGATTGGAGATCGGCTTGCATGAACAAAACTTGGCGACACCGGCCGCCTGCCGCCTTTCGGCTCGACGACGATCGTGTGGTCGTCGATCGGCCCGGCGAGGCGCGCTCGGCGGGGAACCTGGTGCGGATAAAGCCGGAAACTGAATTCGATGCGCTGGCCATCACGGTCCAGGAGCAGGCGCAATCGTCGCGACGGGGCCTGCATTGGGGAACGCTGTTCTGGACCGGTTTGGGCGGCCTCATTCTGCTCGCCGCGGGCGTCGCGGTGGCCGACTTGATCACCGATTTGTTTTCGCGAAACAGGGAGCTGGGGGCGCTGGGGCTGGCTCTAGCGGTCCTGGCCGCGGTTTCGCTCGTTGTTATTGCGGTTCGCGAGATCGCCGGTCTGATGCGGCTCACAACCGTCGAAAAACTGCGTCAGCGCGCGACGGATATGATCGCCGGCGACGATCGCGCCGAGGCTAGCGCGCTGGTGCAAGAGCTTTTGGAGCTTACCCGAAGAATGCCGCACCTGGCTCGTAGCCGGGTGAACCTGGAAGGTCATTTCGGCGAGATCATAGATGGCGCCGACTTGGTGCGGCTCGCCGAGCGCGAATTGATGACGCCGTTGGATCAGCAAGCGCGCGCGCTGGTCAGCGCGGCGGCCACACGCGTATCGGTGGTCACCGCGCTTAATCCTCGCGCTATCATCGATATGCTGTTTGTGCTTGCGTCCGCCCTGGTTCTGGTTCGCCGGCTTGCCTTCCTTTACGGAGTGCGACCGGGCGCTCTCGGCTTCGGTCGATTGATCCGGCATGTTGTCATACACTTGGCGATGACCGGCGGGCTCGCGACCAGCGACAACCTCATTCAACAGATGCTTGGACACGGCATCGCAGCCAAATTGTCGGCGCGACTAGGCGAGGGGGTGCTCAACGGCCTTCTCACCGCGCGGTTGGGCCTGGCCGCCATTGATGTCATTCGTCCAATGCCGTTTGCTGCGCTGCCTCGCCCTACGCTTCGCGATCTTATGAGCGAAGTCTTGCGCGGCTTCGGAGATGGCGATGAGCGGCAGCGTTCGCAGGAGCCAAATCTTGCCATGCCGGAGGTTCCCTAGGGAACTCGGCAACGGTCCGGTTTAGTCTTGTCATTTCGCGACAAAGGCCTGTTGTTCGCAGCCATTCCCCAGTAGCGCCTTAATTGCACCACGCCGCGCCACTTAGTGCGCGCCCCGGCAGCAACAATCCCAGGAGAATCTGAATGGTGGTGCGCTTGGGCGCCGCGATTTGCGTCGGCGCGATTTCGGTCGTCTATTCGTCATATTCGATCGCCCGACCCCTAGACCAGAACCAAAACAAACCGAATGGCGGCTCCGCGAGCCACGCTATCGCGGGCGTGGCCTCGGAATATAACCCCTATAGGCCGGGCAACCGGGAAGGCGGCGCGGAAACAGCGTCGGGCGAGCGATACGATCCGGATGCCTGGACGGCCGCGATTCAAACCGACTTGCGGGAAATCTTCGGTGGCGTCCGCTACGGCAGGGACTACCGGCCCGCCTACGCACTCGTTGCGAGTGC
>DASPWC010000054.1:0-5628 GCA_035622055.1 Xanthobacteraceae bacterium
CGGCGAAGGCGAAAATTACGAACAAATTCGCTACGAGGGCTACGGTCCCGGCGGGGTCGCGGTGATCGTCGAAGTCTTGACCGACAATCGTAACCGCACCGCCGGCGAAGTGCGTTCGACCTTCACCAAGAGTGGCGGCAACCTTGCCGAAACCGGCGCCGTCTCATTCATGTTCGATCATGTCGGGGTCATCGAATACGACGCCAAAGTGGCGAGCGCCGAGGCCATGTTCGAGGCGGCGCTCGACGCCGGCGCCGATGACGTTGTGTCGAGCCAAGACAGCCACGAGGTTTACGCCGCCCAAGATCATTTCGGCTCCGTCGCCAAGGTGCTCGAAAGTAAATTCGGCGAGCCGCGCAAGGCAACGCTGGTTTGGCGGCCACAAAACACGGTCGCGGTTGACGACGAACAAGGCGAAAAGCTGCTGAAGCTAATTGAGAACTTGAACGAGCACGACGATGTCCAGAACGTCTACGCGAATTTCGAGGTTTCCGACGCACTGGTCAGCCGTATGAGCGCTTAAAGCCGAAATTTCTTTAGGTTGAATCGTCGTTTCGCGCTTTAGTGCGTTGTTCAATCGGAAGCCCTGCCGCCCTGCCGGTCATGCTATGAACGGCTTGGCATGACCCACCCGATTCGCATCCTTGGCATCGATCCCGGGCTCCGCCGTACCGGCTGGGGCATCGTCCAGATCGCCGGTAACCAGCTAGGCTTTCTTGGTTGCGGCTCGGTAACGACCGACGATCGCGAAGCGCTCGCTGCGCGGCTTCTCGCCATTCACGACGGGCTGATGCGTATCCTAGACGAATACCGGCCGCACGAAGCGGCGGTCGAAGCAACCTTCGTCAACAAGGATGCCAAGGCGACACTGAAGCTTGGCCAAGCGCGCGGCATCGCGATGGTGGTCCCGGCGAAAGCGGGAGTACCGGTCGCCGAATATGCGCCGAACCTCGTGAAAAAGAGCATCGTCGGCGCCGGGCACGGCGACAAATCCCAGGTGCGTATGATGATCGGCGTGCTTTTGCCGAAGGCCAATCCACATTCGGACGATGCCGCCGATGCGCTAGCCATCGCGGTGACGCATGCGCACCACCGGCAAAGCATATATCTCAAGGTGGCGGCGCGATGATCGGCAAGCTCAAGGGAGTGATCGATTCCTACGGCGAGGATTTCGTCATCGTCGATGTCAACGGCGTCGGTTATCTAGTGCATTGTTCCGCGCGCACCTTGCAGGAATTGCCGCGCGTCGGAGATCAAGCGACATTGTCGATCGAGACGCATGTCCGCGAGGATCAGATTCGCCTGTTCGGATTCCTCACCGATGGCGAGCGCGAATGGTTCCGGCTGTTGCAGACGGTTCAGGGCGTCGGCGCCAAGGTTTCGCTGGCCGTGCTCGGCACGCTTAAACCCGCCGACCTCGCGTCCGCCATTGCCATGCGCGACAAAGCGATGATCGCGCGCACTCCGGGCGTCGGGTCGAAAGTCGCCGAGCGCATCGTGACCGAACTTAAGGATAAGGCGCCGGCTTACACGAATGTCGATCCGGCACTCGTGCGGCTGGCCGGCGCGCTTGACGAAAAGCGCGCGCCGCAGCCCGTGACCGACGCCGTATCCGCGCTGGTCAATCTCGGCTATGCGCAGGTGCAAGCCTCGGCCGCAATCGCCGCCGCCGCTCGCAACGCCGGGGAGGGGGCCGGCGCGGCGACGCTGATCAGACTTGGCTTGAGGGAATTGGCGAAGTGAAACGGCCAACGAAATTGGCGTCGGCCGACAAGGAACTGATTGCGGCGGCGAGCGCGGCCATTAAGCGCCGCTATCGCGATGATTGGCAGGAGGTGGGCGCCGCGCTGCGCACCCGCAACGGCAAAATATTCACTGGTGTCAATCTCGACGCATATCTTGGACGGATGGCGGTCTGCGCCGAAGCGGTCGCGTTAGGCCGCGCCATCGTCGATCTGGGCGATGCCGGAATCGATACGATCGTTGCGGTGCGTCATCCTTCTCCCGGCGAGGAAGATCAGACGGTCGCCGTGGTATCGCCATGCGGTGCGTGCCGCGAGCTGATTTTCGACTATGATCCGAATGCTCGCGTGATCGTGCCGGACGGCAAATCTTCGTCGATCGTGCCGATCGCGGAACTGTTGCCCAACAAATATACGCGGGGGCCGGAGCGATGAGCGTAAATGCCGGACCCAAGGTGGTGAGCGCCGAACGGCGCGACGAAGACGCGGCGGAGGCACACCTGCGGCCGCAGCGGCTCAGTGAATTCATCGGTCAAGCGCAAGCCTGCGCCAACCTCGCCGTCTTTATTCAAGCAGCGCGGACACGCCGCGAAGCACTCGATCATGTCCTCTTCGTCGGCCCGCCGGGGCTTGGCAAAACCACCCTCGCGCAGATCATGGCGCGCGAGCTTGGCGTCAATTTCCGCGCCACGTCGGGGCCGGTCATCGCAAAAGCCGGCGATCTCGCCGCCCTTCTCACCAATCTCGAAGAGCGCGACGTGCTTTTTATCGACGAGATTCACCGTCTCAACCCGGCGGTGGAGGAAATCCTCTATCCGGCCATGGAGGACTTTCAGCTCGATCTCATCATCGGCGAGGGACCGGCGGCTCGTTCCGTGAAGATCGATCTCGCCAAATTTACGCTGATCGGCGCGACCACGCGCGCGGGCTTACTGACCAATCCGCTGCGCGACCGCTTTGGCATTCCCGTGCGGCTTAACTTCTACACCGAGGCGGAGCTTGAAGAGATCGTCAATCGCGGCGCCCGCGTGCTCGGTATCGGTCTCACCGCGGACGGCGCCAATGAGATCGCACGCCGCGCCCGCGGCACCCCGCGTATCGCCGGGCGGCTGCTTCGCCGCGTGCGCGACTTCGCTTCCGTGGCCGGCGCCGCAGCGATCGACCGCGCGGTCGCCGACAGGGCTTTAGCGGCGCTCGAAGTGGACGGCGGCGGCCTTGATGCCATGGACCGGCGCTATCTGCGGACCATTGCGGTCAATTATGGAGGCGGCCCGGTCGGCGTCGAAACGCTCGCCGCGGCTCTGTCGGAGCCGCGCGATGCGATCGAGGACATCATCGAGCCCTATCTGATCCAATGCGGCTTTCTCCAGCGCACCCCGCGCGGCCGTTTGATCACGGCGCACGGATTCCGCCATCTCGGCTTGCCGGAGCCGGCGCGCGATCCGGCGCAGTTTGGATTGTTTGCCTCCGGGGAGGAGTAGCGTCGTGCGGCGTACCTACGACGGCAGTTGCCATTGTGGGCGGGTGCGATTTCGCGTCACGGCCGATCTGTCGCGCGTCACCGAGTGCAATTGCTCAATCTGCAGTAAAAAGGGTTTTCTCCACCTCATCGTTCCGCCGGACGCGTTCGAGCTTGTCAGCGGCAAGGAGGCGTTGACCACCTACCGGTTCAACACTGGCACCGCGCAACACACCTTTTGCGCGACCTGCGGCATTCATCCGTTTTATATTCCGCGCTCGGATCCCGATAAGATCGACGTGAACGTGCGTTGTCTCGACGGCGTTGATGTCGGGGCGCTCACGATCAAGCGCTTCGACGGTCAGAATTGGGAAGAGGCGATGACGCGGCGCGTGCCGTGGAGATAGGGCAATGACTGGCGTCCCACTCGACGGCGAGATTCGTGACGGGCGTCATGTACTCACCGTCCGCGTCTACTACGAGGATACCGACTTCACCGGCATCGTCTATCACGCCAATTACCTGCGCTACATGGAGCGCGGACGTACCAATTACCTGCGCCTGATCGGCGCCGATCACCGCACTCTTTTCGAGGAGACCGAGAAGGAAGCGCCGGGATTTGCCTTTGTGGTGCGCTCGATGACGATCGATTTCCTCAAGCCCGCGCGCATGGACGACGTGCTCGAAATCGTCACCGAACCGGAACAGGTGAAGGGGGCCTCGACGACGGTGCGACAACGCGTCATGCGCGGTGAGGAACTCCTGGTGGAAGCGCGGGTGCGGGTCGCCTTTATCAGCGGCGGCCGCGCGCGCCCGATTCCGAAACCGCTGCGCATCGCCATGCGCGCCGACCAGGATCACGTCGCGGCAACCGGGCAAGGCGGCAATCGAGCTGTCTCAAAAGGACTTTAACCCGCCATTAAGCACAGTCAGGCTTCGTTGGGGCCATCGACCGGTGTTGCGCCCTAGTTTGGACATGTTTCGCGATTGACTTCGGCCGGCCGAAGGCGGGTTCGGCTTGGGTCCTCGTAACATTTCGGGTCTCGGTTGGTGCGCGCTGCCGCCTGCCACGACCCGCTCGGTCCTGGTGTCAGCGCGCCGCCCCGGTCATGGCATACGGTTCCAGTCGCAGTCCCCGTTCGGCCACTGCGGCGCGACCGCCTGAAGGGACGCTCTATGAATCCTGCCGACATCGCGCCGTCGGTCGCACCGCTGACATCTTCCAATCTCTCGCTGTTCCAGCTGTTTCTCCATGCGCACTGGGTCGTCGAAACAGTCATGGCGGGTCTATTGGCGTGCTCGGTTTGGGTTTGGGCAATCGCGATCGACAAAACGTTGTTGTTCTCGCGGCTGCGCCGAGCCGGAGACCACTTCGAGGAGGCGTTCTGGTCGGGCCAATCGCTCGAGGACCTCTACAAATCGCTCGTCGCGCAACCGGAGCATTCCACGGGCGCGTTGTTTGTCGCGGCGATGCGCGAATGGAAGCGCAGCCTCGAGGGTCAAGTCCGCTCGCTGGCCGGCCTCCAAATGCGCATCGAGAAGGTGATGGACGTCGCAATTGCGCGTGAGGTCGAACGTATGGAGCGGCGGCTTCTGGTGCTGGCCACGGTCGGTTCGGCGGGACCTTTTATCGGCTTGTTCGGTACGGTGACGGGAATTATGACAAGCTTCCAGTCGATCGCGGCGTCGCAAAATACTTCGCTCGCCGTCGTCGCTCCGGGTATCGCGGAGGCGTTATTCGCTACCGCGATCGGCCTTGTTGCCGCCATCCCGGCGACGATTTTCTATAATAAATTCAGTAGCGAGGTGAACCGGCAAGCGCAGCGGCTCGAGGGGTTCGCCGACGAATTTAGCGCGATTCTCTCGCGGCAGATCGACGAGCGCGGGTGAGGGTGGGGTATGGCGGCAGGCACCGTAAGCATGGTCTCAGCCGGCGGCGGCAACAGGCGCCGGCGGCGCCGGGCCGTCATGAGCGAAATAAACGTGACGCCGTTCGTCGACGTCATGCTCGTGCTCCTGATCGTCTTCATGATATCGGCGCCGCTTCTAACGGTCGGCGTGCCGATCGACTTGCCGCAGAGTCAAGCCAAGGCGCTTGAACAAAACAATGAGCCGCTGACGATTTCGATCAACGAGCAAGGGCAGATATTTCTGCAGAATGACGAAATCAAGCTCGACGATCTGTTGCCGAAGCTCAAAGCTATCGTCGATGCGCGCCACGGCAGCACCAATGATCTCATTTACATCCGCGGCGACAAGACCGTCGCCTACGGCACGATGATGCGGGTCATGGGTCGCATCTCGGGCGCCGGCTATCATCGCGTCGCGCTGGTCACCGAGGTCGAACAGGGCAGCCAATGAAAACGGGCATGATGATATCGTGCGTCGGCCATGCCGCTGCGCTGGCGTGGGCTCTCATGGTCATCT
>DASPWC010000055.1:0-4399 GCA_035622055.1 Xanthobacteraceae bacterium
GAAGCGCGTCGAGCCGGTCGTTGGCGTGAACGAGCTTGATCTCCTCGAACGCGACGCCGGCCGCTTCGAGCACTTCGATCGCCGCATAGAACGTGCCGGCGTGCCAGGTCACGGCAATGGGAACATTGCGCAGCTCGTTCAGGGATCGGATTTTCGAATCCTCGCGCACCATCAGCGCGCCGGTGCGCACGGTCGTATCCAAGCCGATGATCTTGCCGCCACCGAGCGCCTGAACGCGCTCGATCGCCCCCCATTCGCAGACCGGATAAACGTCCAGCGCGCCCTTCTGCAGCTGCGATTCCTTCCACCGCTGCGAAAAATCCTCCACCCGGCCGGCCGTGCCCTTCGGATTGTCCTCGTGATATTCGACGGTAAGGCCCTCGGCGGCGAAGAAGCCCTGCTCGACGGCGATCCGCCAGGGGCGATCGTGGGCGTTGCTGTCGCTTTGCAGGCGTATGGTTCGGCTCATATCGGGTCCTTTACCAATCGGATGAACGTTTCGGCGAAAGCCAAAGTGCGCGCGGGCAAATTAGACAATCGGCGGGTTCGGTTCAACGCGGCGCCAAGGCTTCGGCGTCAAGACTCTCTTTGGCGTCAAGACTCTCTTGAAGCCAATCAGCGTCGGTCCGAATCATCGTCTTCGGCCCCAAGATTTTCCGGCAACACTTTCTCGTCATAAACCTGGTCGTCGTAACCATGGCGGCTCGAATAAAACAGGAGCCCCATCAAAGTGAAGCCGACCGCAAGCGACAGCACGATGCCGATCGTCATCGCCGCGTAACCGGCCGCGGGCATGGGCGGACCCTCGGCCGAGATCCAAGTGCGCACGGCAAGCCAGACCGATGCCGCCAAAATCGCGAACAGCGCCACGACCAGGATCGCCGTTCCAACCGTGCTCCAGGTTTTTCGGGACGGGGTGTTGGGGGCGTCCATACTCCCCAGATAGGCGCAGCGAAAACGATTGTCAGCCGCCCGGCGGGGGAACGCAGGCGGGTTCCCGCTTAACGGCGAATTCTTCCGGCACAGGCTTTTTCCGGATCATGCCCTAGGCCGCCATCGCGGCCTTCAGATTGGCGTCGACCTTGTCGAGGAAGCCTGTGGTCGAGAGCCACTTCTGGTCCGGACCGACGAGGATAGCGAGGTCCTTGGTCATGAAGCCCGCCTCGACCGTGCCGACGGTGACGTTTTCCAAGGTGGCTGCGAATTTCGCCAGTTCCGCGTTGTTGTCGAGCTTGGCGCGATGCGCAAGCCCGCGTGTCCAGGCGAAGATCGAGGCGACCGAGTTGGTCGAGGTTTCGCGACCTTTTTGATGCTCGCGATAGTGCCGCGTGACCGTGCCGTGGGCCGCCTCGGCCTCGACCACTTTGCCGTCCGGCGTGGTGAGCACCGAGGTCATCAGGCCGAGCGATCCGTAGCCCTGCGCCACGGTGTCCGACTGCACGTCGCCGTCATAGTTCTTGCACGCCCAGACATAGCCGCCGGACCATTTCAGCGCGGCGGCGACCATGTCGTCGATCAGGCGATGCTCGTAGGTGAGCTTCTTCTCGGCAAACTTGTCCTTGAACTCCGCGTCGAACACTTCCTGGAAGATGTCCTTGAAGCGGCCGTCATAGACTTTGACGATGGTGTTCTTGGTCGAAAGATAGAGCGGATAGCCGCGATTGAGCGCATAGTTCATCGACGCGCGAGCGAAATCGCGGATCGAGTCGTCGAGATTGTACATCGACATCGCGACGCCGCCGCCGGGAAACTGGAACACCTCGCGCTTGATCTCCTTGCCGTCGTCGCCGACGAAGGTGAGATAGAGCTTGCCCTTTCCGGGCACGCGGAAATCCGTGGCGCGGTATTGGTCGCCATAGGCGTGGCGGCCGATGATGATCGGCTTGGTCCAGCCCGGCACCAGACGAGGGACGTTCTTGCAGATGATGGGCTCGCGGAAGATGACGCCGCCGAGAATGTTACGGATGGTGCCGTTCGGCGACCGGTACATTTCATGAAGGTTGAATTCCTTCACGCGCGCTTCGTCGGGTGTGATCGTCGCGCATTTCACCGCGACGCCGACCCGCTTGGTCGCCTCGGCAGCGTCGACGGTGATCTGGTCGCGCGTTTCGTCGCGTTTTTGAATGCCGAGGTCGAAATACATGAGATCGATATCAAGGTAAGGGTGAATGAGCTTGTCCTTGATGAGCTGCCAGATGATCCGGGTCATCTCGTCGCCGTCCATCTCGACCACGGGATTGGCGACTTTGATCTTCTTCATCGGATTTAAGCCTTTACAGCGCGGAATGGATTGAAACGGCGAGGGACAGCGCGCATTCGTGGAACGGCCCCGCCGCGTCGGCGGCGTGGCTATAGCATCCGCAATGCAGCGGAGAAAGCCGACAAAATCGCCGAGAGTGCCGGATTTTTAAGCGGCGGCGGCGCGGGCAGACCCCCTGAAAAATCCGCCCATTACGGACCTTGAAATAAAGCCCTCGCTCGTGGACACCTGTCCTACCGCGCATGGATCAAGCGCGATGGGCACACCCGCCCTGGCGCGGCGAGTAAGCAGGAATGCCCGGAGCAGGCACCGATAAGACCAAGCATTGGAGCGACGGCCGCGCGCCGGTCGTCGTTCTCGTCGAGCCGCAGCTTGGCGAAAATATCGGTGCGGCGGCGCGCGCCATGGCGAATTTCGGTCTTTCGGAGTTGCGCCTGGTCAAGCCGCGTCAAGGCTGGCCAAACGAGAAGGCGCGGATGATGGCCACCGGAGCGGGCCGCATTCTCGACGCGGCGTTGCTGTTCCCGTCGCTTGCGCCCGCGATCGCGGACTGCACTTTCGTGCTGGCCACGACCGCACGCGCTCACGATCAGGCCAAGCCGGTTGTCGCCCCGGCGGTCGCGGTGGCCCAGCTCGCGCCTCGTGTCGGAGCAGGTGAAACCGTCGCCGTCTTGTTCGGGCGCGAGCGCAACGGCTTGGAGAACGATGAAGTGGCGCTCGCCGACGCCATCGTAACGCTGCCGGTCAATCCCGCTTTCGCGTCGCTCAATCTCGCGCAAGCGGTCGTGATCGTGGCCTATGAGTGGTTCAAGCTTGCAAGCGGCGGCGCGCTCCCGTTCGCCATGCCGGATAAATCGTCGCCGGCGCCGAAACAGCAATTGCTCGCCTTCTTCGAAGCGCTGGAACGCGAGCTCGAAAAGGTCGAGTTCTTCCGGCCGCCGGACAAGCGCGAAACGATGCAGATAAACTTGCGCAATATTTTCACGCGCATGCGGCCGACGCGGCAGGACATCCAGACGCTGCACGGCGTGATCGCGGCGATCGCCGAAGGCCGCAAGGGATCCGCGCGAGGCGGCGTGCTCAATGGCGAGGAAGCCGAAATGCTGCGTACGCTGCTCGCCGAGCATGGCGGGGGCCGTGTACCCAAGGAGCGCGGTCCGGTGCGCGGCCTTGCCCGATTGCTGCGGCGTAATCCAACCGAGGCGGAGCGGGCGCTGTGGACGGCGCTCGTGAACGATCGCCGTTTCGCCGGGCGCGGTTTCAAGCGCCAGACGCCGGTTGGCGCGCATATCTGCGATTTCGTTTCGTTTCCGCTGCGGCTCGTCGTCGATCTTGCGGCTCCGCATGAGAGCGCCGAAGCGGCGCAAACACGGGCGACAAGATGCCTGTGGCTTTCCGAGCGCGACTACGCTGTCGTCGAGGTCCAGGCGGTGGAGGTTGAGACCGATCTGGCGGCCGTGTTGGACAGGCTTGCGCTGGCGATCGGCGCAATCGATTCCGTATGAAATGATTGTTCCAGGCTTATGATAAGGAATGATATTTTGCCGGTATCCACCTCGGATCGGTCCGGGGAGGTTTTTCGGGATCATGTTTTGGGCGAGTCAGCCCTTCAGCGCCTTCAACGCCGCTGCGGCGCCGGCGCGCAACATCGCAAGGTCGCTCGACACGGCGACGAATTTTACGCCGCGCTTGGCGAGCGCCGCGGCGCGCTCGGCCGAGTGGCAATAGGCGCCAGTGATCTTTTTCGCCCGTTGCGCGCCCGCGATCATGCGCTCGAGCTCGCGATCGACGTCCTTCGACAACGGATCAATCGTCTTGCCGTCCGAGAGCGCGATCGACAGGTCGGATGGACCGAGAAAAAAGCCGTCGATGCCTGGGGTGTTCATGATGGCGTCGAAATTCTGCAAGGCCGTGCGCGTTTCGATCATCGCCAGCGTCACGATGTGGTCGTTGGCCTCGCGCAAGTAAATCGACTGATCGCTCAAGCCCGCCAAAGACGTCGCCCGGTGTGGACCCCAGCTCCGCTCGCCGATCGGCGGGAACTTGGCCGCTGCTGCGAAAGCGCGCGCGTCGGCCGGCGTGTTGATCATCGGCGCAATGATACCTTCGGCGCCGAAATCGAGAACCCGGCTCACCAGC
>DASPWC010000056.1:0-4321 GCA_035622055.1 Xanthobacteraceae bacterium
TTCGCGCGCTGGAACAGCGATGGAAGCTATCGTCCGCCGAACCTGACGGATTGGGCCACGCGCCGTGGCGCCGATATTTCAGCGTTGAACGCGTCGGTCATTGCCGACACGCCGAACCTTCCGGCTCCGGATTAAGTTGGCGGCGCGACCACACGGGCGCGCGGCTAGACACCCACCACGCTGCGATGAGGATCGAGCGAAGCGCGGATGAAATCCGGCATGTCTTTGAGGCTGTAGGACGCAGTTTGCTGGCCTCGGACGTCTGCGCACTTTGGCCGACGCGCGTCCGGTAACGATAGCGCTCGGCAACCCATTCGATGCAATTGATCGGCGCCAAAGCTAATCGCCCAAAGGATCAGCGGGATAAAAAACACCAAAAGTAAAAGGCTCTCTTTTTGGCGTCAGTCAGCTTGAACCGCTCCAGGCCTTCGCAGGCCCGGTAGCGCCGGTACAATCCGAGGAACACGTCGTGATTTCCGCGGGAAGGGGCGTTACCGAGTCGATGACGACGCCTGTCTGACGATCGAACTTTCGATAGTGACCGGTTGTAATACGCCGAGCAAGATATTTTTTTGACGGCGAGCACCAAGCCGATCACGCTTGCCCTATTCGGATAGGCGAGCATGAAAAAAGTCGCCAATGGCTGGATTGCGAAGAAGTCTTGCGATTTGGTGACAGGTTTAGGTCGGAAGTAATGCCCTGCGATCAAAATTGAAGCGCGAACGCGCGCCGCCGCGTCTGATAGCGGCTTATTCGCTTCGCTCTTTCGCGCGGCTTTTTCTTTTTCGCCGCTTTCTCTTTCGTCCTGTCGCCGCGACCCGCGATCTACTCGTCACATAATCAGTGACAGCGCCCAGGTCAAGTCACCGATTTTGACGCTATTGGTTTTGCACCGAATCCGTGACAATGCAGGCATGGCGCGGCGTGGAAAATCGGCACGGCAGCAGTTGACGGGGCTCTACTACGCGCGCGAGGCGCGCGGCATAAGCCGCAGCGAACTCGTGCGGCGTTCAGGGGTTTCGAAACAGCAATTGTCGCGCCTGGAACATGGCCAGATCCGGCTGCGGCTCGATCACCTCAAGCCGTTTGCCAATGCACTCGGCTATTCTCCCGAGCAAATTCTGCTGTGGGGCCGCTATCCTGGAACGCCCGGCGGCCACATCGAATCAAGCGACGTGCTGCACGAGGAATCCCATCCCGAAGAGCCTCTCGGCCCTTCGCCTGGCCAAGTGCCCGAGCTCGACACCCGCGCGGGGCTCGGTGGCGGCGGCGTTCCGGCCCGCGAAGTGCGCCGCAACGGACGGCATGCCGACCCATTGAAATCTGAGGGTTGGGTGTTCCCGCCTAGCTTTATCCGCGAACAATTACATACGTCGGCCGCGCGAATTGTGGTGATCGACACGACCGGCGACAGCATGGCGCCCACCGTCATGGCCGGCGATCGGGTGATCGTCGATACCGGGCACAAGACGCCGACGCCCGACGGGCTTTACGCGATCCGCGACACGTTCGAATGCATCGTCGTCAAGCGCCTGCAGCTCATCCGCTCGTCGCGGCCGACGCGCGTCAAGATCATTTCCGACAATCCGAACCATGCGACCGAGGAGGTTCCGCTCAGCGAGCTCGAGATCGTCGGCAAAGTGCTGTGCTGCCTGAAGATGTTCTAGCACTGCCGTAAAACTCCTCCTCCCTAGCCATTTGCCGGACCGGTTTCTGCAGCCCAGGTCCAGCCCGGTTATCCGGGCCTGGTCCTATGTTCAGTGACGCTCTTTTGACTTCTGTCACCGAATGCGTTACATCGGTTTATCCGAAACCTTCGATGAATCCCAAATGCCGCACCGGCCGCGTGCCGAGCGTGACTTGCGGCGCTGCCGCGCCGCGGGCTCTGCTATGGACGCGACACTCGTGCAGATCGCCACCACCTTCGACGAAGCCGCCGCCATCAACGACTTTAAAATGCGGATCGAGCGCTCGCTGCGTTTCGGGCCGCAGCATGCCGCCGTGCGCGCACGCTTTCGCGCGCGGGTGGTTGCGCTGCAGGACTGCACGCTGGATGCCGCCCTTGCCACGATCGAGTGTTGGTAGCGCGAGGAGAAAAAGTCCTTCCCGATCGCAAGCGCGCTCTGTTATCGCAACCGGCTGTCGCTCGAAGTTTTACGCGAGTGCCGGCTCATTTTGCGGCTGCTGCGATTCACATGATCTGCATCGGCGATCGGCTGAACAAAGGCGTGGATGGCCGGAACAAGCCCGGCCATGACAAATTCCTCGGGAACCAATTTCTATTCCGGTTTCACCATTCGGACGTGCAATTCGCGCAATTGCTTTGGCATCGCCTCCGACGGCGCGCCCATCATCAGGTCTTCCGCGCGTTGGTTCATCGGGAACAGCACGACTTCGCGCAGGTTCTCCTCACCGCATAACAGCATCACGATGCGATCGATGCCGGGCGCGATGCCGCCGTGCGGCGGCGCGCCGAGCGACAACGCGTGCAGCATGCCGCCGAATTTCTGCTCCAGCGTGCTTTCATCATAACCGGCAATAGCGAAGGCCTTCTTCATGACATCGGGGCGATGGTTGCGGATCGCGCCTGAGGAAAGCTCCACGCCGTTGCAGACGATGTCGTATTGAATGGCTTTCAGCGAAAGAATCCTGTCGCGATCGTTGTGATCGAGCGCCAGGAATTCCTCCACCGCCGCATTCGGCATCGAGAATGGGTTGTGGGAAAAGTCGATCTTCTTCTCCTCTTCGTTCCATTCGTACATCGGAAAATCGACGATCCAGCACAGCTCGAAGCGCTCCTTGTCGATGAGCCCGAGCTCTTCGCCGATCTTACTACGCGCTGGCCCAGCGAATTTGACGAAGCTTGCCAGCTCGCCGGCAACGAAGAACACGGCGTCACCGTCCTTCAAGCCGAGTTGCGTTCGCAGCGCCTCGGTTTTCTCGGCGCCAAGATTGTTCGCAATGGGACCGCGGCCGACGACCGCATCATTGTCGCGCGCAAAGAAAATATAGCCGAGACCCGGCTGGCCCTCGCCCTGCGCCCAGGAATTCATCCGGTCACAGAACGCGCGAGAACCGCCACCCGGCGCCGGGATCGCCCATACCGCGCCCTTGGCATTCGTCTCCAGGATACGTGCGAATATCTTGAAGCCCGAGCCGCGGAAAATATCCGAGACGTCCTGCATTACGATGGGGTTACGCAAATCCGGCTTGTCGGTGCCGTATTTCGCGAGCGCCTCGCCATAGGAAATGCGCGGGAATTTCTGCGTTACCGGCTTGCCGCCGGAAAATTCCTCAAACACGCCGCGCAGCACCGGTTCGACGGCGGCAAAAACATCGTCTTGGGTGACGAAGCTCATCTCGATATCGAGCTGATAGAATTCGCCGGGCGAGCGGTCGGCGCGCGCATCCTCGTCGCGAAAACAAGGCGCGATCTGGAAATAGCGGTCGAAGCCGGCCACCATGATGAGCTGCTTGAACTGCTGAGGCGCCTGCGGCAGCGCATAGAACTTGCCGGGATGGATCCGCGACGGCACGAGATAGTCGCGCGCGCCTTCCGGCGAGGAAGCGGTCAGGATCGGCGTCTGGAATTCGAAAAAGCCCTGCGCCTTCATGCGTCGGCGAATGGAATCGATGATTTCGCTGCGCTTCATGATATTTCGGTGCAAGTGCTCGCGGCGCAGGTCGAGGAAACGGTACTTGAGCCTTGTTTCCTCAGGATATTCCTGCGGGCCGAACACCGGCATCGGCAATTCGCCGGCCGGTCCCAGAATTTCGATCTCGCGAATATAGACCTCGACGGCGCCAGTCGGCAGATCGGGATTCTCGGTGCCATCGGGGCGGCGACGCACCACGCCGTCGGCGCGCACGACCCATTCGGAACGCAGCGTTTCGGCGATCTTAAACGCGGGGCTGTCGGGATCGGCCACCACTTGAGTCAGCCCGTAATGGTCGCGCAGATCGATGAACAGAACGCCGCCGTGGTCGCGGATGCGGTGGCACCAGCCCGAAAGCCGGACCTCCTTGCCGATGTCGCTCTCGCGGAGCGCGTCGCAGGTGTGGGTGCGGTAGCGATGCATCCTTTTGTCCCGCCACTTGCCAGAAATGGATGAAAGGTGGCGCACAAGCACATGGCCATGCTCGATTTGTCAAGCGCTTGCACGTACACGTCTCCACTGCTCGGGTCGCCTCGACAGGATGCGGCCGATCTGCACACTCAAGGCCGCTTGGGAGCGATCATGACGCCAAAAGCGCCACGCAAGGCCGCGACGGCGCCGTCAGCGATGACGGCGGCAGAAGCGGTCGTGGCTACCCTCATCGC
>DASPWC010000057.1:0-2970 GCA_035622055.1 Xanthobacteraceae bacterium
TGGTTTTTTGGGAGATTGGCTCGCGTTCGCAGGCCTGGTTCGGCTTTGCGTTTCCGTGGGTGTCCCAGGTACCGGCGCCCACGGCCGTTCTGCAAGAAATGTTCAAGCTCGTTCAGGAACCGAGCTTTTGGAACAGCGCCTTTCTAAGCACGGTGCGGGTGTTCGAAGGATTCTTTGCCGCGATGCTGATCGGCATTCCGCTCGGGCTGGCGATGGCGGTAAGCCGCACTTTCTACGGCATCACGTTTCCCGTTTTTGAGGTTTTGCGGCCAATTCCTCCGCTCGCTTGGGTGCCGGCGTCAATTATTTTCTGGCCGACCCAGGAGCTTTCGATCGCTTTTGTCACATTTCTCGGCGCCTTCTTCACCATCGTCATCAATGTCATCGGCGGCGCCCAAGCAATCGACGTAAGGTACTTTCAGGCGGCAAGATCGATGGGCTCTTCGACCTGGGATATCTTTTGCCGCATCATCCTGCCCGGTACTTTGCCGTCGATCGTGGTCGGCGCTACGGTCGGTGTCGGCATTACCTGGGCGGTAGTTGTGGCTGCGGAAATGATTTCGGGCGGCGGCAGCGCCGGCTCGGTGGGCGGTGCAGCCGGCGGCGGGCTAGGTTTCTTTATCTGGAATTCCTATGTCGGCGGTTCCTACACGCAGATCGTCGCGGGCATGATCAGCATCGGCATAGCCGGTTATATTTCCAGCGCCGTGCTGCGCAAGATCGGACGGTGGATGACGCCCTGGCTTTCCGAGAACTGAACGTCCGCAAGATTGATGAGTATGCAGCAGAAGCCTTCATCCGCGCCCTTCGCATCGCCGCTCGGCTCCGTTTCGCGCACCTCGACGGGGGGCGAGATCACGGTCGCCAATCTGAGCAAGACCTACGGCGCCGGCGAGTTTGCGAAGCAGGTCGTGCAAAATTGCAGTTTCACGATCGAGCGCGGCAAGCTTACGGTGATGATCGGACCCTCGGGCTGCGGCAAGAGCACGCTGATTCGCTTGCTTGCCGGCTTTGAGCGCCCGAGCGGCGGCACGATTACTATCGGTGGCAGCCCGATTACCGGACCCGGTGTCGACCGCCTGGTTGTATTTCAGGAAACCGCGTTGTTTCCTTGGATGTCGACCTACGACAACATCATGTTCGGACCGCGCGCCCGGGGCGAAGATACGCCGCAGACACGCGCGTTTGCCGAAGCGCTTCTGCAAAAGGTAGGGCTCGACGGATTTCGCAAGAAATATCCGTCGCAATTGTCCGGTGGCATGCAGCGCCGCGCCGAACTGGCGCGGTCCATGATCAATAGACCCGAAGTCATGATTCTGGACGAGCCTTTCCGCGGTCTCGATGCGATGACCAAGCGGCTGATGCAGGAATATTACGCGAAGCTCTACGAAGAATTCCGCCGTACGACCTTCTTTGTCACCACGGACATCGATGAGGCGATCTATCTCGCCGATCGAATCTTGATCATGAGCAATATTCCAACGCAGGTCCGCGAAGTGATCGACGTCGATTTGCCCCGCCCCCGCCATGTCGAGGACGTCACCGAAAACGACGCCGCCAATGCGATTAAGATGAAGGCGCTTGGCCTTCTGCATGAAGAGGCGATGAAGTCCTTCGCGCGCGGCAGCAAGGCCGCGGCGGATTTCATAGACGCCTACGCGCGGCGCATGGTGAAGGATTAGGGCATGGTCAGGAAGGTGCCTTTTGGGCCTTGAGAAACAGTCTCGATCGTCGCGGGGCTGGCGCTGCGATGCTGCGGCGTAACGGTCTCGCACTGGCGGCCGGCCGCGTCATAATGTCGACGGCGGCGGCAATGCCGCAAACAAGCCTGCGCGCGCCCGCCGCCGCCGAGTTCGGCGGTATCGAAAATAAGCTTGATCGCGATCTTCTTCCGGATGGCGCAACGCAGTTCGAAGTCGAAGACAAGCAGATCTTCAAGCTTCTCGTGAAAAACGCGGTAGAGCTGACCCTGGTGCCGGTAAAGTTCAAGATTCCGGTACAGGGAAGCCGAGAGCAGACTTCGCGCGACTGCGGCGTTTACCTGGTCTCGGCGTCAAGAACGGTAAATTTTATCGGGCTGCTCGACGATGATTTGCCGATCCAATGTTGGAGTATCGACGCCGTTCGCCTGGATCGCACTGAGCCGGACCATCCGTCGATTATACTCAAGGGCAATTTGACGACGGCAAACAGCAGCTGGCTCCAGTCATTTGTTCTACGCTGGGAATAAGGAGGCGGGTACGTACAAAATGGATACGGTTGACTTCAAATAAGCCAATGCGCCCATCTTACGTCTTAGCGGTCGATCAAGGCACGACATCGACGCGCGCCATCCTGTTCAGCGCCGATACTTCGATCGCGGCCGTCACGCAGCGGGAGTTCCCCCAGTATTTTCCGGCCGATGGCGAGGTCGAGCACGACCCCGACGATATCTGGTCGTCGACGCTCGAAACCTGCCGCGACGCGCTCGGCAAAGCGGGCGCCGCCGCGGGGGACGTCGCCGCGATCGGAATCACCAACCAGCGGGAGACGACGCTGCTGTGGGATCGCGCCACTGGGCGTCCTCTGCATCGCGCGATCGTTTGGCAGGATCGGCGTACCGCGCATGCCTGCGCGCGGCTGCGATCCGCAGGGCATGACGCGGTCTTTGCGGCCAAGACCGGGCTTTTGCTCGATCCTTATTTTTCGGGAACCAAACTCGCTTGGCTCCTCGATTATGTTCCCGATGCTGGAGAGCGGGCCGCACGGGGCGAACTCGCCTTCGGCACGGTGGATAGTTACTTGCTGTGGCGGTTCACTGGCGGCAAGGTCCACGCCACCGACGCCACGAACGCTTCCCGTACTCTCCTCTACGATATCCACGCCGGGCGTTGGGACGATCGGCTCCTCGCCATGCTCGGCGTCCCTCGCTCCGTCTTGCCGGAGGTCCGCGATTCTTCCGCGGCGTTCGGGACGACGGCCCCCGACTTG
>DASPWC010000058.1:0-13802 GCA_035622055.1 Xanthobacteraceae bacterium
AAGCTTGCCGAATTTCGGGTTGACGACGCCTCGCTGATCCCGATTGGCGCCGAGATCACGGCGGATCATTTCGTCGTCGGTCAATTTGTCGATGTCACCGGCACCTCGACCGGCAAGGGTTGGGCCGGTCCGATGAAACGCTGGAACTTCGCCGGCTTGCGAGCGAGTCACGGCGTTTCCATCTCGCACCGCTCGCATGGCTCGACCGGCGGACGGCAGGATCCGGGCAAGACTTTCAAGAACAAAAAAATGGCCGGCCATCTCGGTGTCGATAGGGTGACGACGCTTAACCTGAAAGTCCGCCAGACCGACGTCGAGCGCGGGCTCATTCTGGTCGAGGGCGCCGTGCCCGGCGTCAAGGGCGGATGGATTACGGTGCGCGACGCAGTGAAGAAAAAGCTTCCCGACGGCGTGCCGAAGCCCGGCAAATTCAGGCCGGCCGAGGACGCGCCCGATACGAAGGCGGACACCAAAGCGGACACGAAACCCGCCGGCGAAGCGCAAAGCAAGCCTGTCAAAACCGAAGCGCAACAGGCCGCGCCTGCGGCCGCGGCTGCCCCGGCATCGCAGCCAGCGCCTCACAAGGAAGCCGCGGCCAAACCGTCGGCGGCGAAGGCGGAAGCCGCTAAACCCAAAGCGGAAGCTGCTAAGCCGGCAACCGCGAAGGGCGAGGCCGCCAAGCCGGCTGCCGGCAAGAAACCGAAGAAGGGCGAGTGATATGGAAATCCAGGTCACCACGCTGGACGGCAAAAAGGCGGGCTCCGTCACGCTGTCTGACGCCATTTTCGGCCTCGAGCCGCGCGCCGACATCATTCACCGCTGTGTCGTGTGGCAATTGGCGAAGCGTCAACGCGGCACGCACGACGTGAAGAACCGGGCGGACATTACGCGTACCGGCAAAAAGATGTATCGGCAGAAAGGCACCGGCTCCGCGCGTCACGGTTCGGCGCGCGTCAACCTGTTCCGCGGGGGCGGCCGTTCGTTTGGCCCCCACACCCGCAGCCACGCAATCGGCTTGCCGAAGAAGGTGCGCGCGCTTGCGCTCAAGCATGCGCTTTCGGCCAAGGCGAAGGACGGCGGCATCCTGGTGATCGAGGCGCTTGCCGTGAAGGAAGCCAAGACCAAGGCGCTGCGCGGTCACTTCAACAAGCTCGGCGTTTCCAATGCGCTGTTCATCGACGGCGCCGAGGTAGCCGCCGACGTGCGCACCGCGGCGCGCAACATTCCGAATATCGACGTGCTGCCGGTCGCCGGCATCAACGTCTACGACATCATGCGCCGGCAGAAGCTCGTGCTCACGCGCGCTGCCGTCGATGCGTTGGAGGCGCGCTTCAAATGACCGCGAACGACCCGCGCCACTACGACATCATTATCGCGCCGCTCATCACCGAGAAGGCGACCAACGCGTCCGAGTTCAACAAGGTCGTGTTCAAGGTCGCCATGACCGCGACCAAGCCGCAGATCAAGGAGGCCGTCGAGAAGCTTTTCGACGTCAAAGTCAAAAGCGTCAACACGCTGCGCCGGCGCGGCAAATGGAAACCGTTTCGCGGCCGCTATGGCCGCACCTCCGACACCAAGCGCGCGATCGTGACCCTCGAAGAGGGTCAGAAGATCGACGTTACCACCGGGCTGTAAGGAGCGGGCGATGGCACTGAAGACCTATAATCCGGTCACCTCGGCGCAACGCCAGCTTGTTCTGGTGGATCGCAGCGGGCTCCACGCCGGCAAGCCGGTCAAGGCGCTCACCGAGGGGAAGAATTCGACCGGCGGAAGAAACAATAACGGCCACATCACCTCGCGCTACCGCGGCGGCGGTCACAAGCAGGCCTATCGCAAGATCGATTTCAAGCGCCGCAAGTTCGATATACCGGCCAAGGTGGAGCGCCTCGAATACGATCCGAACCGCACCGGCTTCATTGCGCTCGTCAAATACGAAGACGGCGAACTCGCCTATATCCTGGCGCCGCAGCGGCTTGCCGCCGGCGACACGATCGTCGCGGGAGAGCACGTCGACGTGAAGCCTGGCAACGCAATGCCGACGGCCAATATCCCGGTCGGCACCATCGTTCACAATATCGAGCTTAAGATCGGCAAGGGCGGCCAGATCGCCCGCTCGGCCGGCGCCTATGCCCAGATCGTCGGCCGCGACGGCGAATACGTCATTCTAAGGCTCAATTCTGGCGAGCAGCGGCTCGTGCACGGCCGGTGCGTCGCGACGATCGGCGCGGTGTCGAATCCGGACAATATGAACGTATCGATCGGCAAGGCGGGGCGGACGCGCTGGATGGGTCGGCGCGGTCATGTGCGCGGCGAGACGATGAATCCGGTCGATCATCCGCTCGGTGGGCGCACGCGCGGCGGGCGGCATCCGGTCACGCCTTGGGGCAAGCCGACCAAGGGCATGAAGACACGCAAGAACAAGCGAACGGCGAAGTTCATTATGGCGAGCCGCCACGCACGCAAGCAGAAGTAGGAGCGACAATGACGCGTTCGGTCTGGAAGGGTCCGTTTGTCGACGGTTATCTGCTGAAAAAGGCGGATGCCGCGCGCTCGTACGGTCGGCACGAGATGATCCGCATCTGGTCGCGGCGCTCGACCATCCTGCCGCAATTCGTCGGCCTGACGTTCGGCGTCTACAATGGACAGAAGCACATACCGGTGATCGTCACCGAGGAAATGGTGGGTCACAAATTCGGCGAGTTCGCTCCGACCCGTTCGTTCTACGGACATTCGTCAGACCGCAAGGCCAAGCGCGCCGGCGGAGTGGGCGAGGGCGCCGCACCGGCTGCGGCCGCACCGGCGGCGCCGGCGCCGGGCGCGTCGTGAGGCGGGGAGAGGTTCGATGAGCAAGAAAAAGCGTGATCGCGCGCTCTCCGACCACGAGGCCAAGGCGGTGGCCCGCATGCTGCGGATCAGCCCGCAGAAGCTCAATCTTCTGGCTCAGCTTATCCGCGGCAAGAAGGTTTCCACCGCGCTTGCCGATCTCGAATTCTCGCATAAGCGCATCGCGCGCGACGTGCGCAAGTGCCTCGAATCCGCAATCGCCAATGCGGAGAACAATCACGACCTCGATGTCGACGATCTCGTCGTCGCCGAGGCGCATGTCGGCAAGGCGCTGGTGATCAAGCGGCATGCGCCGCGCGCCCGCGGCCGGGTCGGAGCCATTTTCAAGCCGTTCGCGAACCTCACCATCGTGGTGCGCGAAGTCGAGGCGCAGGCGTAGAGCGGGCGGCGAGGAGAACATCATGGGTCAAAAGGTCAATCCGGTCGGGCTTCGGCTTGGCATCAACCGCACCTGGGATTCGCGTTGGTATGCCGGCAAGGCGAGCTACGGTTCGCTCCTGCACGAGGATATGGAAATCCGCAAAGCGCTGATGGCCGAATTGAAGCAGGCCGCCGTATCCAAGATCGTCATCGAGCGGCCGCACAAGAAGTGCCGCGTGACGATTCACTCGGCGCGTCCCGGCGTGGTGATCGGCAAGAAGGGCGCCGACATCGAGAAGCTGCGCAGGAAGGTCGCCGCGCTCACCGACAGCGACGTCGTCATCAACATCGTGGAAATCCGCAAGCCCGAACTCGATGCGCAGCTGGTCGCCGAATCGATCGCTCAGCAACTCGAACGCCGCGTCGCTTTCCGGCGCGCCATGAAACGGGCCGTGCAATCGGCGATCCGTCTTGGCGCCGGCGGCATTCGCATTAATTGCTCGGGCCGGTTGGGCGGCGCCGAAATCGCGCGGATGGAATGGTATCGCGAAGGCCGCGTGCCGTTGCATACGCTGCGCGCCGACGTCGATTATGGCGTCGCCACTGCTTTCACCACCTACGGCACGTGCGGCGTCAAGGTATGGATCTTCAAAGGCGAGATCATGGAGCACGATCCGATGGCGCAGGATAAGCGAATGGCCGAAGGCGAAGCGGGCCGGCCGCGGCGGGACGCTGCGTAGCCGGATCGGATGTGAAAAGGGACGTCAGTCATGCTGCAACCGATGCGAACGAAATTCCGCAAGGCGCACAAGGGACGCATTCACGGCGTCGCCACCAGCGCGGCCAATCTCGCGTTCGGTCAGTATGGGCTGAAGGCGACCGAGCCCGATCGCGTTACCGCACGTCAAATTGAGGCGGCGCGGCGAGCCCTCACCCGGCACATGAAACGGTCGGGGCGCGTTTGGATCAGGCTATTTCCGGATGTACCGGTGTCGAAGAAGCCGCTCGAAGTGCGCATGGGTTCCGGCAAGGGCACGCCGGAATTGTGGGTGGCGCGCGTCAAGCCCGGCCGCATTCTGTTCGAGATCGACGGCGTTCCCGTCGATGTCGCCAAGGAGGCGCTGGCGCTGGCCGCTGCCAAATTGCCGATCAAGACCCGTTTCGTCGAACGCATCAGCGAGTAGCCGCGCCATGAAGCCCGCCGACATCAGAGCGATGACGATCGATCAGATCGACGACGAAGTGCTCAAACTTAAAAAGGAGCATTTCAACCTGCGTTTTCAGCGTGCCAGCGGGCAGCTGGAAAACACAGCGCGCGTGCGCGAGGTGCGGCGCGATATTGCGCGATTGAAAACCGTCGCGCGCTCGAAGCGCCACGGTTCGGCGAAGCCAGCCGCTGCGAAGAGTTGAGAGGATAGATATGCCGAAACGAACGCTCCAAGGCGTCGTGGTGAGCAACAAACAGAACAAGACACTGGTGGTGCGCGTCGAGCGCCGCTACACGCATCCCTTGTTTAAAAAGACCGTGCGACATTCGAAGAAGTATTACGCGCACGACGAGAAGAATGAGTTCAAGGTCGGCGATGTCGTATGGATCGAAGAGCATCGTCCGATTTCCAAGCTTAAGCGCTGGGCGGTAGTGCGCGGCGAGAAGAAGCAGGCATCGTGAGCGTGATCATTATTTCCTTTTCTTCCCCGAAGGCGGGGACGGCGACCAGCGGAGCGAGGCGGAGCGCGCCATGATCCAGATGCAAACCAATCTCGACGTGGCGGACAATTCCGGCGCGCGCCGTGTCATGTGCATCAAGGTGCTCGGGGGCTCGAAGCGGAAATACGCGACCATCGGCGACGTAATCGTGGTCTCGGTGAAAGAAGCCATCCCGCGTGGCCGCGTGAAGAAGGGCGACGTGATGAAAGCGGTCATCGTGCGCGTCGCCAAGGACATCAAGCGTCCCGACGGCTCGATCATCCGTTTCGACCGCAATGCCGCGGTGCTGATCAACCCGCAGATGGAGCCGGTCGGCACGCGCATTTTCGGTCCGGTGCCGCGCGAGCTGCGGGCCAAAAATCATATGAAGATCATTTCGCTGGCGCCCGAGGTGCTGTGATGGCGGCAAAGATCAAAAAGGGCGATACCGTCATTGTAATCGCGGGCCGCGACAAGGGCCGTACCGGCGAGGTGATCGAAATGCGCCGTGACGACGGACGCGTGCTTATCCGCGGCGTCAATGTGGTCAAGAGACACCAGCGCCAGACCGCCTCTCAGGAGGGCGGCATCATTTCCAAGGAGGCGCCGATTCATCTGTCGAATGTTGCGCTCGCCGATCCGAAGGACGGCAAGCCGACGCGCGTCGGATTCAAGTTCGTCGGCAAGGGCGACGATCGCAAGAAGGTTCGCTTTGCCAAGCGTTCGGGAGTTGAGATCGATGGCTGACAGCGACGAAAAGCAGGCCGAGGGATCCGACAAGGGATCCGGCAAGGGATCCGAGAAGGCAGCCGAGCGTGCGGCGCGACAAGAGCGTGCCGCGGATGCCATCAAGGCGGAGAAGGCCGAGCGGCCCGACAAGGCGTCGGACAAGAGCGCCAAGAGCGCCAAGAGCGAAAAGAGCGAAAAGGGCGAAAAAGGCGCCAAGGGCGCGAAGCCCGAAAAGGCGGAAAAGAAAACGCCGCGCGAGCCTGAGCCGCGCGTGCCCGCGCGCCTAAAAGTGCAGTTCGACGAGACAATTCGCGGCAACCTCGCCGGGCAGCTCGGCTACAAGAACCGCTACCAAATCCCGACGCTCGACAAGATCGTCATCAATATGGGGATCGGCGAGGGCGTTGCCGATCGCAAGAAGGTCGATAGCGCCGCGGCCGATCTCGCGTTGATTGCCGGACAGAAGGCGGTAGTGACCAAGGCGCGCAAATCGATCGCGACCTACAAGCTGCGCGCCGGGCAGGCCATCGGCTGCAAGGTCACACTGCGCAAGGCGCGCATGTATGAGTTTCTCGATCGGCTTATCAATATCGCGCTGCCGCGGGTACGCGACTTTCGCGGACTAAACCCGAAGGGTTTCGACGGGCGCGGAAACTACACGCTCGGCATCAAGGAACACATCGTGTTCCCGGAGATCGACTACGACAAAGCGGCCGATGTCTGGGGCATGGACATCACGGTCTGCACGACGGCGCGCAACGACGACGAGGCGCGCGCCTTGTTGACGGCGTTTAACTTCCCGTTCCGGCAGTGAGGATTGAGCCCTCGTACACGGGACACTAGGAGCACGAAATGGCGAAGAAGAGTTCGATTGAAAAGAACAAACGGCGGCGCCAGATGACGAAGCAATATTCCGGCCGGCGCTCGCGGCTCAAGGCGATCGCCCGCGACAAGTCCAAGCCGGTGGAGGAGCGCTTCGCCGCTACGCTCAAGCTCGCCGAATTGCCGCGCAATTCATCCGCGACCCGGATACGCAACCGCTGCGAGCTGACCGGACGGCCGCGCGGTTTTTACCGCAAGCACAAACTCTCGCGCATCGCATTGCGAGAGCTCGGGTCCAAAGGCCTCATTCCCGGCCTTCTGAAGTCGAGCTGGTAAGGAGACTGGCACGATGTCGTTGAACGATCCGCTTGGTGATTTGCTGTCTCGCATTCGCAATGCGCAGATGCGCAACAAGTCGAAAGTAACCTCCCCGAATTCGCGCTTGCGCGAAAGCGTGCTGGACGTGCTCAAGAACGAGGGCTACATCCGCGGCTATGCCGTAGTCGAACGCGACGGCCGTTCGGAAATCGAAATCGAACTGAAATATTTCGACGGCGAACCTGTGATCCGCGAGATCGAGCGGGTGTCCAAGCCTGGCCGCCGCGTCTACACCTCGGTAAAGAACATGCCGCGCGTGAACAATGGCCTCGGCGTCACGATCGTATCGACGCCGAAAGGCGTCATGGCCGATCACGACGCGCGCGACGCCAATGTCGGCGGCGAAATTCTTTGTACGGTGTTCTGATGTCTCGTATCGGCAAAAAAGCCATTGCGGTGCCCTCCGGCGTCACCGCCGATGTCGAGGGCCAGACCGTCAAGGTCAAGGGGCCCAAAGGCGCCCTGCAGGTCGCGCTGCACGATGATGTGTCCGTCAAGCTCGAGGGTGGGCAGATCAAGCTCGATCCGCGCGCCGAAACCAAACGCGCCCGCGCGCAATGGGGTACGTCGCGCACCCTCGTGGCCAATCTCATTTCCGGCGTCACCAAGGGATTCGAGCAGCGCCTCGAAATCAACGGCGTCGGCTATCGCGCCGCGGTTCAGGGACGGAATTTGCAGCTCGCGCTCGGCTTTAGCCACGACATCGTTTTCCCCATCCCGGAAGGCATAACGATCGCCACGCCGCGGCCGGTCGAGATCGTCATTTCAGGCAGCGACCGCCAAAAGGTCGGCCAGGTCGCGGCCGAGATCCGCGAGTACCGGCCGCCGGAGCCCTACAAGGGCAAGGGGATCAAATACGCCGGCGAGCGGATCTTCCGTAAGGAAGGCAAAAAGAAGTGACGGAGCCGCAATGACCAAGCTCAGCGACAGGATCTTACGACGGCAAGGCCGCGTGCGCGGGCAGTTGCGCCGTGCGGCGGGCGACCGCAAGCGGTTGTCCGTGTTCCGCTCGTCCAAGCATATCTACGCGCAGCTTATCGATGACGACGAGGGCGTTACGCTCGCGTCGGCCTCTTCGATCGAAAAAGCCACGCGCGAAACCCTTAAGACCGGGGCCGGCATCGATGCGGCGAAAGCCGTCGGCAAGCTGATCGCGGAGCGCGCCAAGGAGAAGGGCGTCAAGGATGTGGTGTTCGACCGCGGCGGTTACCTCTATCACGGCCGGGTCAAAGCCCTGGCCGAGGCCGCCCGCGAGGGCGGATTGAACTTCTGACGACGGAGGACGGACGACGGAGGACGGATTTTTTGCGAGCGGCCAGCCACGAACTTTATCCGTCTGGCGTCCGTCATCTGTCCTTGCACCTGTGAACAAAGGCTTGAACAGAATGGTAGAGCATCATGGCCCGTGAACCCCGCGACCGCAGAAGCGAAGAGCGCGAGAGCGAATTCGTCGACAAGCTCGTGCACATCAATCGCGTCGCCAAGGTGGTCAAAGGCGGCCGGCGCTTCGGCTTTGCCGCGCTGGTCGTCGTCGGCGACCAGAAAGGCCGGGTTGGCTTCGGCCACGGCAAAGCGCGCGAAGTGCCCGAAGCGATCCGCAAGGCCACCGACGCGGCCAAGCGCGGCCTCACGCGCGTGCCGTTGCGCGAGGGCCGCACGCTGCATCACGACGTGTCCGGCAGGCACGGCGCCGGACGGGTTTATCTTCGCGCCGCTCCGCCTGGCACCGGAATCATTGCCGGCGGCCCGATGCGCGCCGTGTTTGAAACGCTCGGCATGCAGGACGTGGTCGCGAAATCAATCGGCACGTCGAATCCCTATAACGTCGTGCGCGCCACCTTCGATGCGCTCAAGCGTCAGGATTCGCCGCGCTCGGTCGCCGCGCGCCGCAATGTCAAGGTCTCGACCTTGCAGGCGCGCCGCCGCGACGTCGACGCCGAAGCGCCGGCCGACTAAAGCTTGGAGCATGTCATGAATGCCGAAAAAAACAGCGGCAAGGTGAACGGCCAGAAGGGCGGCAAGACTGTCAAGGTTCGCCAGACGGGCAGCCCGATGCGGCGTCACTTCAGTCAGCGCCAAACGCTGGTCGGGCTTAGGCTCAACAAGATCGGCCGGGTCGCTGAGCTTGCGGACACGCCGCAAACGCGCGGCATGATTGCCAAGGTCGCCCATCTCGTCGAGGTGGTGGAGAAGGAATAGTCGCATGAAGCTTCACGAACTTGCCGGCCCGCACGGCGCCCGCAAAACGCGAAAGCGCATCGGGCGCGGGATCGGTTCGGGAACCGGCAAAACCGGCGGCCGCGGCGGCAAGGGTCAGACGGCGCGTTCGGGCGTGCGGATCAAGGGATTCGAAGGCGGCCAGATGCCGCTGCATCGCAGGCTGCCAAAGCGCGGGTTCAAGAACACCATGTTCGCGCGCAAGCTCAACGAGGTGAATCTCGGCCGGGTCCAAGCGGCGATCGACGCGGGCACGCTCGATGCGGCGGCCAATATCGACGCCGCGGCTCTCATCAAAGCCGGCCTGATCCGCCGCGCCAAGGACGGTGTGCGGCTTCTCGGCGCCGGCGAAATCAAGGCCAAGGTCAAGCTTTCGGTCTATGGGGCCTCCAAAGCGGCGGTCGCCGCGGTGGAGAAGGCCGGCGGTAGCGTGGAATTACTCGGCCCGAAGCCACAAACGGGCGAGCAGGCGGCCTGATCCCTATATAGGCCGGGACGACAGACGGAGCACTGCCGATGGTTTCTGCAGCTGAGCAACTGGCAGCCAACCTCAATTTTTCGGCGCTCGCCAAAGCCGAAGAGCTTAAGAAGCGCATCTGGTTCACGCTGGGCGCGCTCCTGGTCTATCGGCTCGGCACTTACATCCCATTGCCGGGCATCGACCCGAACGCCTGGGATCAGATTTTCCAGTCCCAATCCGGCGGCATTCTGGGCATGTTCAATATGTTTGCCGGCGGCGGCATCCACCGCATGGCGATCTTCGCGCTCAACATCATGCCGTATATCTCGGCCTCGATCATCATTCAGCTGATGACGACGGTGTCGCCCACCCTCGAACAGCTCAAGAAGGAGGGCGAAGCCGGCCGCAAGATGATCAACCAATATACACGCTACCTGACGGTCCTGCTCGCGGCTTTTCAGGCTTACGGCATCGCGGTGGGACTGGAAGGCGCCGGGCGCGTGGTGAGCGATCCCGGGCTGTTCTTTCGCATCTCGACCGTCATCACGCTGACCGGAGGTACGATCTTCCTGATGTGGCTCGGCGAGCAGATCACGCAGCGCGGGATTGGCAACGGTACGTCGCTCATCATCATGTCGGGCATCGTGGCTCAATTGCCTTCCGCCATTGCCGGCACGCTCGAACTCGGCCGGCAGGGCGCGCTGTCGACCGGGCTCATTCTGGTCGTACTAGCGATGGCGATCGCGGTGATCACGTTCATCGTTTTCATGGAACGGGCGCAGCGGCGCTTGTTGATTCAATATCCAAAGCGCCAAGTCGGCAACCGCATGTTCGAAGGACAATCGTCGCATTTGCCGCTTAAGCTGAACACTTCGGGCGTCATTCCGCCGATCTTTGCGTCGTCGCTGCTCCTGCTGCCGACCACCATCGCCAATTTCACCGCGGGGCAAGGTCCAGGCTGGCTTACGGCGGTGACCACGCAACTCGCCCATGGACGGCCGCTGTTTCTTATTCTCTATGTCGGCCTCATCGTTTTCTTCGCGTTTTTCTATACGGCGATCGTGTTCAATCCGACCGAAACCGCCGACAATCTGAAGAAGCACGGCGGCTTCATTCCAGGGATCCGGCCGGGTGAGCGCACGGCTGAATATATCGATTATGTCCTGTCGCGAATCACGGTCATCGGCGCGGCCTATCTGGCGGTCGTTTGTCTATTCCCCGAAATCCTGATCTCTTACGCGGCGGTGCCGTTCTATTTCGGCGGCACTTCGCTGCTGATCGTTGTTAGCGTCACCATGGATACCGTGGCCCAAGTCCAGGGATACTTGCTGGCGCATCAGTACGAAGGCTTGATAAAAAGATCGAAACTGAGGGGGCGCCGTAGATGAGATTGATCCTGCTCGGCCCGCCGGGGGCTGGCAAAGGAACACAAGCCCAGCGTCTCGTCGCAAAATACGGAATAGTCCAACTCTCGACCGGGGAGGCGCTCCGCGCCGCCGTCCAAGCCGGTACCCCAGTAGGCCGGCAAGTCCAGGAGATCATCGCCGGCGGCAATCTGGTTCCCGACGACATGGTTTTGGACATTGTCGAGCAACGGATCGCGCAACCGGATGCACGCAAAGGTTTCGTCCTTGACGGTTTTCCCCGCACCGTGCCGCAGGCGGCGGCCCTCGACCGCATGCTGCAGGCAAACGGATTGGCGCTCGACGTTGTCCTCGAGCTTCGCGTCGACGAGGCGGCGCTCCTGAAGCGGATCGAGAGCCGTGCCGCCGAGATGACGGCGCGCGGCGAGCCGCGACGCGAGGACGACAATGCCGAGGTGCTGCGCACCAGGCTCAAGGCCTATCGGGAACAGACCGCGCCCCTGATCGCCTACTATCGGCAGCGGCGCGTTCTGCGGACGCTCGACGGCATGGCCTCGATCGAGGAGGTGGCCGCTGAAATCGATAAGGCCCTGGGAATGCGGGCAAAAGCGGCGAATGCCTAGTATGTGACCCCCTGGGTTACGAGCCCCCGGGATACGAGCCTATAGGAAGAAAGTCCTTTACCTGGCTTTGGCCCCGACCGATTGAATCTCTAGCGGATAAGGCCGGCAGGCAGGAAACGCTGCTGAGCGGATTGTGAACGGGAAATCACAGGCTGAGGTTGACGAAAGCGCGGTGAATCCCTTAATAAGCCCGAAATATCCAGTCGGAGATCGAGCAGCGATGCCGAGCCGCAGCGGCAGGCAGGCGTGGCTTTTTATGCGTTTGTGGCCTCTCAGGTGACATTGAAACCCATAAAGATCGGCCGGGCACCGCGGATCTGCCGTGGTCTTTCCGCCGCAAGGAGTAACTGACGTGGCTCGTATCGCTGGTGTCAATCTTCCTACCAACAAGCGCATCGTGATCGCGCTGCAGTACATCTACGGCATTGGCGGCGCCAAGGCTCACGAAATCCTGGAGAAGGTTTCGATTCCCGAGTCACGCCGCGTATCGCAGCTTACCGATCAGGAAGTGTTGCAATTACGCGAAGTGATTGACCGCGACTATGTCGTCGAGGGCGATCTTCGGCGCGAAGTTGCGATGAATATCAAGCGGTTGATGGACCTCGGCTGCTATCGGGGCTTGCGTCACCGCCGCAGTCTGCCCGTGCGCGGCCAGCGCACGCACACCAATGCGCGGACTCGCAAGGGTCCAGCCAAACCTATTGCCGGCAAGAAGAAATAGCGCGTGGGACAGCAAAAAATGACGGCAGCCGAACAGCCGGCGCCGGTCCGCGAAAGGGCTCTGAATGGGTAAGGAAGCCACGCGCGTCCGCCGACGCGAGCGCAAGAACATCGCTTCGGGCGTCGCGCATGTGAACGCTACGTTCAACAACACGATGATCACGATCACCGACGTGCAGGGTAATACCATTGCCTGGTCGTCGGCAGGCACGATGGGTTTTAAGGGTTCGCGCAAGTCGACGCCCTATGCCGCGCAAGTCGCCGCCGAAGACGCGGCGAAGAAGGCGCAGGAGCACGGCATGCGAACGCTCGAAGTCGAGGTCGCGGGTCCGGGATCGGGACGGGAATCGGCGCTGCGCTCCTTGCAGGCCGCCGGCTTCACCATCACTTCGATCCGCGACGTGACGCCGATCCCGCACAATGGCTGCCGCCCGCGCAAGCGGCGGCGGGTATAGGACATCCGGCCGATGCAACTCGATCATCTGCCGCCGCTCGATCTTGGCCCCAATACAGACCCCACGGAGCGGAGTGGGGCACGCGAGGCGATCGAGCCGCGCAACGCGATGGGTGATAACGTGACGATCCAGAAGAATTGGCAGGAACTGATCAGGCCCAACAAGCTGCAGGTCAGCGCCGGTGCCGATACCCGGCGTTCGGCGACTGTTGTGGCCGAACCGCTGGAACGCGGTTTCGGCGTAACGCTCGGCAACGCGCTGCGGCGCATTTTATTGTCGTCGCTGCAAGGCGCGGCCGTCCAATCGGTGCATATTGACGGGGTATTGCACGAGTTCTCCTCGATCGCCGGCGTGCGCGAGGACGTCACCGACATCGTGCTCAACATCAAGGACATCGCCATCAAAATGCAGGGCGACGGTCCCAAACGCATGGTGGTGAAGAAGCAAGGTCCGGGCACTGTGACGGCCGCCGACATTCAGACCGTCGGGGACATCGTCGTGCTCAATCCCGATCTCGTTCTGTGCACACTCGACGAGGGCGCCGAGATCCGCATGGAGTTCACGGTCAATACCGGCAAGGGCTATGTGCCGGCCGAACGCAATCGCCCCGAAGACGCGCCGATCGGCCTCATTCCGGTCGACAGCCTGTATTCCCCGGTACGCAAGGTTTCGTACAAAGTAGAAAATACGCGCGAAGGCCAGATCCTCGATTACGACAAGCTGACGCTGTCGATCGAAACCAACGGCGCGGTGAGCCCCGAGGACGCGCTCGCCTATGCCGCGCGCATCCTGCAGGATCAGCTCAACGTGTTCGTGAATTTCGAGGAGCCCAAGCGCGAAACCACGCACGAGGCCATCCCCGATCTCGCCTTCAATCCGGCCTTCCTCAAGAAGGTGGACGAGCTCGAACTATCGGTGCGTTCGGCCAACTGTCTGAAGAACGACAATATCGTCTATATCGGCGACCTCGTGCAGAAGACCGAGGCCGAAATGCTGCGCACGCCGAATTTCGGCAGAAAGTCGCTCAACGAGATCAAGGAAGTGCTGGTGCAGATGGGACTGCATCTTGGTATGGAAGTCCCGGGCTGGCCGCCCGAGAATATCGAGGAATTGGCCAAGCGCTTCGAGGATCACTACTGATCA
>DASPWC010000059.1:0-8473 GCA_035622055.1 Xanthobacteraceae bacterium
CATGACGCTGGCGAGCCGGACGCGCTCATGCAGCATCTCGGCGTAATCGGCTTGCGCGACCGCGCAGCCGCGTTCGATGCGCACGCGAACATTGGGATCGACGTCGGCCGCCCGGCGGCGCAATCGGTCGCGATGGATCGCACAAGCCTCGGGCGGCACGACACCGCCCCTTTCGTTAATCGCCACCATATCGTCGAGCAGCGACAGTGTCTCGTGGCTGATGCGTACACCGGCGTCATCGAGCCGCGCGATCGCCGCGGCGAATGCTGGCGATGCGATTTCATCGAGCCCGCCGAGCGGGAGGCCCTCGGCGATACCGAAACGCAGGCCGGCAAGCGCGATCGGCTCCAGCGGAACAAAATCCTCGCCGGCCATGACGGCGTCCGCTTTGGCGCAATCGGCGACGCTGCACGCGATCGGGCCGATCGAATCTAGCGTCCTACTGAGAGGAAAGACGCCCTCCGTCGGAACGCGTTGCCGGCTGGGCTTGAAACCGACCAGGCCGCACAAGGCGGCTGGAACGCGCACCGAGCCGCCGGTATCGGAGCCGATCGAGATTTCGCACATGCCGTCGGCGACCGCCACCGGCGCGCCCGCCGAAGAGCCGCCGGGCGCGCGCCGCCGGTCGTGCGGATTGCCCGGCGTACCGAAATGCGGATTGGCGCCGATCCCCGAAAAAGCGAATTCCGTCATGTTAGTCTTCGCCACGATAACCGCCCCCGCGCGCCGCAGCCGCTTCACCACGGCCGCATCGGCAACGGCGGCAATCGCCTCCTCGGCGAGGATTTTCGATCCGGCGCGGGTAGGCTCACCAGCGACATCGAACAGATCCTTGATGCTGACGACGACGCCATCGAGCGGTCCGAGGCCGGCGCCGCGCTCCTTTCGCGCATCGGCGGCGTCCGCAGCGGCACGAGCGCCGTCGGCATAAACCGAAAGGCAGGCGCGGGCGCCCTCTCCTTTCGGATCGGCGATGCGCGCCAGCGCCTGCTCAAGGCGATCACGGCAAGACAGAGCTTTCATGACCTGCCTCGTTGACCTTTTCGAATGCGGGAAAGCAGCACGCCGTGAATGCGTGGCTGGAGGATCAGTTGCATTGCGGAGTATATATCAAACCTGCCATCATCCGCGCCAAAATCGTGAATCCAGGCAAGAGCGTGACGGCGAACGGGAACTCGGCGATGGCGGACGGCAAGCCGGCAATAACTTTCATTGGCTTCGGAGAAGCGGGACAAGCGATCGCCGCCGGACTTCATGAAGCGCAAGTGGCGCAGATGGTGGCATGGGACATTCTCTTCCCGCATCCCGAGGGCCGCAGCCTTCGCAGGGCGACGGAAGCTAGTGGCGTGCGTTGCGCGGTGTCCGCTGCGGACGCGGTAAAACGAACGGACATCATCATTTCCGCCGTCACGGCAGCGTCGAGCCTCGAAGCCGCGCAATCGGTCAAGACGCATCTGACTGGAATTCCCTTTTTCCTCGATATCAATTCGGTTTCACCCGGCCGCAAACAAGACACCGCGAAATTACTCGGCGATAGGGCGCGATATGTCGATGTCGCGGTTTTAGCTCCGATCCATCCGGCGCGGCATCAAACTCCGCTGCTGCTTGCGGGACCCCATAGCGAAGCGGTTGCGGCGCCGCTCGCCGCCCTCGGCATGCGCGCGAGTATCGCCGGCGCCGAAACCGGTGCGGCGGCGGCGATAAAAATGGTGCGCAGCGTGATGATCAAAGGGATCGAAGCTCTCACGCTCGAGTGCTTTTTGGCCGCCGCCCGCGGAGGCGTTATCGACGAAGTAGCAGCGTCGATGAAGAACAACTATCCAGGGCTCGATTGGGCAAAGATCGTGCCTTACAACCTTGAGCGAATGGCGACCCACGGTGAACGCCGCGCCGCCGAAATGGAGGAGGTCGCCGCCACGCTGCTTGAACTAGGCGTCGAGCCGCTCATGACGAGCGCCACCGTCAAACGTCAGCGCGAAATGGGTCAAATCGGCCAGCAGCAAACCGTACGCAGTGTTCTTAAAGACGATCGCGCGGCAATGCTCGGTGCGATCAGTACCGCGGCACGCGACCGTCATTAAAGCGAAACTGCTGTTCCAGGGGCCGATGTTTTATTTCGCTTATCGCCTTCGGCCCTTGCGGCGCTCGCGTCCCGTCATCCGGTTTGATTTTGGCATTCGGCGCCGCGCCGTCTTCGCCGCGGTGCGGCGCGGCGGCATGGCGCCGCTCGCTTCCAATCGCATGCACCAATATTCCCATGTCCTCGTCACCACGTTCGGCATCGCGCTCAATGTGCCGGCAAGCTTAACTTCGCCGCGATGCAGCGGCTCTGGCTTGCCGAGCGTAAGCGCGCGCAGCTGATAATCGGCGTTTTCACACATGAAGATCGAGCGCGCGACCAGCTCCTTCAAGCTCGCACCGACAACGGTCGCGCCATGCCGGTTCATCAGCACGGCCGAACTTTGTCCGAGCGCCCGCGTCAGCGATTGCCCTTCTTCCGGCTTGACGACGAGAAGATTTGTGTCGCCGAACTCGTCATATTGGTCCCAGAACGGCAGGTCCTGACCGATGGCCGCGCCAAGATGGAACACCGGCACAATCGGTTTGCCGGCGATGCAGAAGGGCATGACTGCCGGAGCATGATGATGGCACACGGCCATGACGTCTCTGCGCGCCTGATAGATGCAGCCGTGAATGACGCGCTCCGCATAGAGGAGCGCTTTCGGCGGCCGCACCGGTTCGGAGTCAAGCGTGTATTCCAAGATATCATCCGGCTCGATGAGAAGCGGCGAACGTGACCGCGAGAGCAAATAACGGCCGGGATTGGCCGGATGACGCACGCTGACGTGACCGAACGCGTCCAGCACCCCTTCATGGGCGAGGATGCGATTGGCGAGCGTCAATTCTTCGATCAGTGCGGTTATTCCGTTTAGCAAAATTTCCCCCAATCCGCCGGCTCAGTCTCCGGCCGCCGTCCTAAAAGCCCGGCCAATGTGTCAGGCCGTAAGTTCACGAACGTTGAAAGCGCGGATCGGCCGATGCAAGCCTTTTAGGTCAAGCTCCCCAAGCGGTTCCGTATTTGCAATCGATTCGATCGCAGCTTGGACTCTGCCATCTATGAGGATTTGTCCGTGGGCGGCTTGCGAGCATAGCCGCGAACCGAGATTGACCACGGTCCCGGTCGCCAAATAGTGAAAACGCCCTTCATAACCAACGCTTCCCAGCGTGGCATGGCCCGAGGCGATCCCGATGCCGAAACCGAGCTCATGGCCGAAGCGGCGCCATTTGTCGGCGAGCGCTTCGACTTGACGGCGCATCTCGACGGCCATGCGCACCGCGCGGGCCGCTGGATCCGGACATTCGATTGGATCGTTGAAGATGATCAAGAGACCATCACCGGCAAAATGCTGCAGCGTGCCCTCGAACCGGTCAATCGATTCGCCGAGAGAGCGATAATATTCCTGCAAGACGGAGATGATGTCTTCGGGCTCGGCCTGTTCGGCAAAAGTGGTAAAGCCTCGCAGGTCGCAGAACACGGCGGTGATGTCGCGGCGGTGCGTTTCCAGGAGCTTTTGATCCGAAACCACCAGTTTGGCGATCTGCGGCGAGAGAAAGCCCTTGAGCTTGTTCATACGATCAAGCTCGGACACTTGCTCGTTCACGCGCCGCTCGAGCGTCTGGTTCCAGATCACGAGATCCTTCGCCTGAGCCTGCACTTTGTCATGCAGTTCTTTGATACGCAGCATCGAGCGCACGCGAGCGACCAGCGCCGTTTGGTCGATCGGCTTGGTGAGATATTCGTCTGCGCCAGCGTCCAGGCCGGTGACGACATCCTGCGAGGCCGCGCGCGCGGTGCACAGAACGATCGGCATGAACGGCATCGTGGGATCCTTTTTCAGACGCCGGCAAACCTCGAAACCGTCGAGCTTAGGCATTTCGACGTCGAGCAATATGAGATCGGGCTGATGCTGCGACGCGCTCGCCAAAGCCTCTTCGCCATCGGCGGCTTGCAGCGTCTCATAGCCGTGCCTCGACAGCCGGGTGACGAGGATATCCCGGTTGGTCTCGTTATCGTCAACGATGAGGATACGCGCTGGGCTATGCATGCGGCTCTGCTGCGCCTGTCATGGCAAAAACTCCCTGATCTTGGCGAGAAGCTGTCGCGGACTGTAGGGCTTGGTCACGTAAGCGTCGCAGCCGGCGGCCTGCGCCTTGCCGACGTCGCCGCTCAAGGCGTAGGACGTGACGACGATGATGGGAATGCTTTTCAGTTCGGGATCCGCCTTGATACGGCGCGTCGCCTCGTAGCCATCCATACGCGGCAGCTGGATATCCATGAGGATAAGGTCTGGGCGCTGCTCTTTTGCGGCATTGACGCCGGCCTCGCCATCCCGGGCTTCCGTCATCTCGTAACCGGCACTGCCTAGGAGGTCCCGGAGGATTTGGCGATTGTCCTCCTGATCCTCGACAACGAGTATGCGCTTGCCCATCCCTTGCCTGCCTGTCGTTTAACGCACAACGAAAGGTGAAGAAAAACAATCTACGATCTTAGCATTCCGGGCATCGTCGCGCCGCCTTCTTCGCTAACCTCGTCAGCCGTGGACACATAGCGTCAAGCTCGGACGCCGAGCGGCATGTCATCGCGGTGCGAAATTTCGATAACGCGGGCCCGCGCGGCGAGCGCGTCGACCAAGGCATCGGCCTTCGCCTTGTTCGTTGCGTCGAGATTGGCGTCCCATTCGTCCAGCAGGTAGAATTTCGCGTCGGTCGCGTTGACGATCTCTTCCAGCGATTTGAGCTGCCGCTCCCCAGAGGAAAAGCCAAGTTTCTTGTCCATGGATTCGGCGACAACGATAACATTATCCTCGTCATCGCCTTCAACATCGACCGGCACGACGCCGCCGGCAAACTGGAACGCGAGCCTGTCCGTGGTCGGCCAATAGTACGCGCGTTTTTTCATCTCGGTCTTGAGACTAGCAAGCAGCGACGATTTTCCGGTGCCGTTGGCACCGCGCACATTGATGCGGCCGGTCGAGCGCGCAAAGGCGATGCGCAGCGCGTCGCCCAGCGACGACACGACGTTGGCGCGATCGCCCTCGCGTAAAACCAGCCGGTCGAACTTGATGCGCTTGTCGAAGTCCGGATCCGGTTCGGGCAGCATGTTGGCGGCGACGCCGCCAAATCGCGTCCAAATCGCGATGAAATCGTTCCAGCCGGTCGCGAGCAGATGCAGCTCATAGGTCATCTCGATCTGCCGCGGCAAGGTCGTCGCCAGACCGACCAACAAAACGGTATTGCCGACATTTTGCATCGCGACGAAAGTGATCGTGGCGAAGACGATGGCGAGGCTGACGATGCCGCTCATCGCGCTCATGCCTTCGCGGGCGATAATGGCGCGGATCTGCGCAACCAATCCTTCGCGCAGGCGGCTTTTAAATCCGGACAGCCATAGCCTCAGATTGTAGCTGTTGCCCGAAAAAACGTTGTCCCACGCGGTGTAGCCCTGCGCGGTGATGCGATTGTTCATGCGCTGATTTTCGAGGTAGGCCTGCGATATCGGCTTTTGCAGTATCCATTGCATCAGCAACAGCGCTCCGAATGCGCCGACATAGGCAAACGGCAGGCTCGCATTGATCTGGGTGCCCAGCACCAGCGCATTGAAAACCAAGCCTAGAAACAACTTGAGGGCGAATTCGAGCTCGTACATCACGTTGAAGAAGCACTGGAAGGTCTCGCCGGTCAGGAACGGCTCGACCTGTTCGCGCGCCGGCTTTTCGTTGAGCAGCTCGACTTTGTCGCGGTTCTCGCGCGCAAACCGCAACATGAATTTGCCGAAGCCGCGATAGCCTGCGCGCTCCGCGAAAATCCAGCTGATGACGCCCACCACATAGGACGCCGATTGCGCCGCCAATATCCAAATCAGATCGGAGAGCAGGAATTGGCCGATCGCGACCTTGCGTCCGGCATTGATGACGAGCCACGTCGTCGCAGCCGCCAACATGGCCTCGACGACCATCAGTGTCACCATTACGAAAAGCGAGGGCGAGAGCAGATAGCTCGCGAGTTCCAAGCGTGAAATCTGCGACCGTTTCATTGATGTCCCGGATTGAGGGCGCGGCGTGCAAGCCGCGAGTCGAAGCCGCAGTCTAACGGCATCTGATCGGAAATTTAAGCACGCGCGTGCCGAACTGAGGTTGAAATTTTAACGTTCGATCAACGGCTTTGCCAAAGGTTCGAGCAGCCGGGGTCCTCAATTTCGGCTGGCCGATCGGTCCGTTGCGGCGTAATCATGACGTCCGTAGAGAGACCGATCCACGCGTCACGGGGCTGGAAGTGAGTTTGAAGCCTGTCTTTGGACGGTTCGCCCGTTTTGCTACGCCGATACGCCGCTTTGGGGCATCGACATCGGCGCGGACGGCCGTACTCGTGTTGGGTCTAGCTGCGCTCACCGCCTACACCGTGCCGGATCTGCAAAGACAGGCAGGCGGCTGGCTCGAGGCGTGCTTATGGGCGTGCCTCGGCTATTTTGCAATCGATGGCGGCGTGCGCGCGCATGCCGCGATCCAGGCTGGCAACGGCTGGACGCACTTCTTCTCCGCGTCGGCATTTATAGATCTGCTTGGCGTCGTTGCGGTGCCGATCGCGCTGCTCTGCGGCGCGCAGGCGCCGATGGCCTGGCTGCTGGCGTCGTTTTGGGTGCTCAAGCTTGCGCAGGACTCTCCCGGCTTTGCCCAGCTGCAGCGCGTGTTTGTCGTCGAGGCCAAGGCGCTGGCAAGCGTGCTTGCGCTGTTTCTGATCGTACTTTTCCTATCGTCCGCCGCCATGTACGTGATCGAGCGTACCGCGCAGCCCAACGCGTTCAGCTCGATGCCGCAAGCCTTGTGGTGGGCCGTAGTCACGCTGACGACCACCGGCTATGGCGACAAGGTGCCGATCACCTATTTGGGGCGCCTGCTGGGCGGCCTGGTCATGATTTGCGGCATCGCGACCTTCGGCCTCTCGACAGGTATCTTAGCGACCGGTTTTGCCGCGGAAACGCGGCGGCGCAATTTCATTCGTACTTGGGATCTCGTTAGTAAAGTGCCGTTTTTTCAGACGCTCGATCCGGCGGCGATCACCGACATCACTCACATGCTGCGGCTTTTGGAAGTGCCGGAACGCACTGCGATCATCCGCCGGGGCAAGGTCGGCGACTGCATGTACTTCATCGCGGCGGGAGAGGTTCAGGTGGATGTGAGACCGGCGCCGGTGCGGCTCGGCGCCGGCGCCTTTTTTGGCGAACTCGCTCTGCTGGGCGATTCGGTGCGCACGGCAAACGTCATCACGACGATGCCTTCGACGCTGCTTATCCTCGACCTAGCGGATTTTCGCACCTTGACCGCGAACCATGCCGATCTCAGGCGTGCCATCGATGAGGAAGGCCAGCGACGCATGAAGGAGAACGTGCAGCAGCGCGAACGGCAGCATGCCGACGGCGCTTCTCCCCCCTGAAGGCGGCGCCGCGCATGGATAGGCGAAATACGGACGGAAAATACCGGCAAGAAGTACGAGTAAGACTTGACGAACATAAGGCTTTAGCCCTCAATCCGGCGCTTTTCGATCGGGATCGGTGGCCGCGATCTCTTTAAATTCCAATCGGCTTGGACCCTCTCATGTCAGACCGCATTGCATTGATTACCGGGACGACCGGTCAGGATGGAGCGTATTTGGCCGAGCTTTTGCTCCACAAGGGTTATGTGGTGCACGGCATCAAGAGACGGTCGTCGTCCTTCAACACGGCGCGGGTCGATCACCTCTATGAGGATCCCCATGGCCCCGGCGTGAGATTCTTTCTTCATTATGGAGACATGACGGATTCGACCAATCTCATCCGCATCATCCAAGAAGTGCAGCCGACCGAGATCTATAATCTTGCCGCACAAAGCCACGTGCGCGTCTCGTTCGAGACACCCGAATACACCGCCAATGCCGACGCGCTTGGCACGCTGCGATTGCTCGAAGCGATCCGTATTCTCCGTCTCGAGGACAAAGTGCGGTTTTATCAGGCGTCCACGTCCGAACTCTTCGGAATGGTGCAGGAAACGCCGCAGCGCGAAACGACGCCGTTTTATCCGCGTTCGCCCTATGCGGCGGCGAAGCTCTACGCCTATTGGATCACGATAAACTATCGGGAAGCCTATCGGATGCATGCATCGAACGGCATCCTATTCAACCACGAAGGTCCCACGCGCGGCGAAACGTTCGTGACACGCAAGATCACTCGCGCGGTCGCGGCGATCGAACTCGGGCTGCAAAACAATCTATTTCTCGGCAACCTGTCCGCCAAGCGCGACTGGGGCCACGCGCGTGACTACGTCGAAGGCATGTGGCTCATCGTCCAACAACCGGAGCCGGACGACTATATCCTGGCGACGGGAGAAGAGCACTCGGTTCGCGAATTCGCCGAGAAAGCTTTTGCCTGTATCGGCAGAAC
>DASPWC010000060.1:0-6561 GCA_035622055.1 Xanthobacteraceae bacterium
GCCGCGCTATTGCGCTTTCTGCAATTCCGGATGCGCCCGCAAGCGCGCCTGGTTAAGCGCGTGGATGAGAAAGGTCACAACGGCACCCGCGGCGAAGGGCAGCGCCGACCAGACATAGAGCTGCTCGACCGGAAGGCCGACGAACAGCGCGCCCATGAACGGGCCGATGATCGCGCCAAGCCGCCCGATGCCAAGCTGCCAGCCGGAACCGTTGGCGCGCAGCGAGGTCGGGTAGATCATCGCGCCGACGACATTGATGCCGGATTGAATGCCCAGCACGAGTGCGCCAGCGAGGAAAGTCGCGATCAAAAGCGCGGTCGTCGAGGTCAAGCCGGCGAAGCCGATTGAGGCGACGACCGGCACTGCGATGACGAACAGAATAGCGATAGCGAAGAAGCGATGCCGCTGCAGCCACGAGCAGAGTATCAGTGCGCCAGCAGTGCCGCCGACTTGAAGCGCTGCACCCGATAAAGCGGCAACCGTCGGTGTCGCATGGGCCGCCGTCATCAGTGTCGGCGTCCAGCTGATGAGGAAAAAATATCCCATCAGGTTGAACGCGAACATCAGCCAGGTGAGCGGCGTGATAAGGGCCAGGCCCTGGCCGAACAGATAGACGGGATTTGAGCTCGGAAACTGCTGTTCGTCTTCGACGACGAAGCGCGCATTGGGCGGCGTCTTGAAACCGGGACGTATGGCCGCGAGCAGCGCTTCCATCTTGCCGCGCTGGCTTTCGTGGAGCGTCATGTATTTGATGGATTCGGGAAGGCCGGCGATTGCCGCAAGCGCTATGGCGATCGGAACGATGCCGCCGATCTTGAACAGGATCGGCCAGCCGTAAGACGGCAGAAAGGCCGCGCTGGCGAAGCCCGCGAGCGCCCCGCCCATCGGCACCATGCCCGCCGCGATGATCGCCAGCGTGGCGCGCAGGTTGCTCGGCGCCGATTCGGCGTTGATGGCGACAATGTTCGGAATGACGCCGCCGATACCGAGCCCGGCGACGAAGCGGAGCCAGGAGAGTTGGGTCAGGTCGGCCGCGGAGGCGGCGATAAAAGTGAATATGCCGAACAGCAGGTTCGCCGCGATCAGCGCGACCTTGCGCCCGTAAGTGTCGCCGATCCAGCCGAATATCTGGGAGCCAAACAGGACGCCGATATTGCTCGCGCTCAGAACGAGGCCCAGCGCCTTGGGCGGCACGTGCCATTCGGCGATCAAATGCGGTGCGGCAAAGGCAATGGCGCCGATATCATAGCCGTCGATCAGCGCCAGCAGGATCGACCAGACGATCAGCTTGATCTGAAACGCCCCGAGCCCGTGCTCGTTCAGAAAATGCGATACCTGGACTTCCGCCTGACCTGCCATCGCTTCCCCCCAAAAATCTTATCGGCGTTTTTGTCTCGCGTTTTTGTATTGGGCGCGCCGGACGCCGCGGACGCAAACTATGGCAGTCGCCGTCTAAAGGAAAGCGCTGTCGCCCGCCGTCATTGCGGGGCGCGGGCACTTACCCCGCGAGCCCGGAATCCATAATCCCAGCGCCGGGGTTTTGGTTTCCGGACTCACCACGGAGCCTGTCATCGGGCCGCGCGACTTCGCGCGGACCCGTTGGTGGCGCTCCGGAATGACGCACAGCTACGCAGATACAAGACCTGGCCACGCGAAGGTATTCGTGGCAAAAATCTTGTGGCTAACTTGGAATATAAAATCTCATCTCTATTATGACTTTTTCTATTATGAATTTTATTTCTCTTCACGCGCGGGCGCCGCATTTGTGCCGACGCGACAAGAAACGATCCCGGGTGCGCTTCAGTCCGCGATCCGCTACGCTCGGCTAAAAGCGAAATGATTTTAGCTTGAATTGGTGTTTCGCTTTAGCTTGTTGTTTGAGCATGATCTTTTCCGAAAACCTATATCCACTTTTCGGGATCATGCACTAGACACGATACGGCTAAAAGTCGCGCGTAAAGCGCGGGGGCAGGCCGCTGCGAAGGGAGGGTGAAATGGAATTCGGCTATTTCACGCTGAGCGACAATCACTACGACGACAATACGCGCTCATCCAACCAGTTCGTCGCCGACATCACCGCCGAGGCGCTTTACGCCGAAAAGGTCGGCATGCATTCGGCCTGGATCGGCGAGCATCACTTCAACTCGCTCGGGGTGCTGTCCTGCCCGGACATGGTGCTGGCCTATGTGGCGGCCAATACGACGCGCCTGCGCCTGGCGCCGGCGGTGAACGTGCTGCCGCTGCATCACCCGATCCGCGTCGCCGAGCAGTGGGCGACGCTCGATCTTTTGTCCGGGGGCCGCGTCGATTTCGCCTGCGGCCGCGGCTACGACAAGCGCGAATACCTGCCGTTCCGCGTTTCGTTCGAAGACAATCAGGGGATTTTCGAAGAAGGTCTCGAATTGGTCCGCAAGCTTTGGCAGGCCGAAGGGCGCATTTCGCATCACGGCAAGTACTATTCGTTCGACGATGTGCGGATCACGCCGAAGCCGATTCAACAGCCGCTGCCGACCTATGTCGGGTCCTTCTCCAAGCCGTCGATCGAACTGGCGGCACGGCTCGGCTGCGGACTGATCGTGGCGCCGTTCGCCGCTGCAATGAGCTATGGCGGCCTCAAGCAGGTCGCCGACGTCTACCACGAAACCTGCGCCAGGCACGGCAGGACTCCGGGGCGCCTCATGTGCAGCTACTTCACCCATTTCGCCGACGACAAGGCGCACGAGGACGCCGCGCGGGCCCGCCAAATTCGCTACTACAAGGAATGCGTGATCCCTGCTTTTCCCGGCGATCCAAAATTCGCGCCGCCGAGTTACCGCTATTTCATCGAGATCGTCGATCGCCTACACAAGGTCAAGCCGGAGGATTTAACGGAAAATTCGGTTTTGCTCGGCTCGTCGGCGCGCATGATCGAGACCTTGAAGAAGGTCGAGGCGGCGGGATTTGCCGAAGTGATCCTCTACGTCAATGTCGGGCTCAAGCCGCACAATCAGGTCAAGGATGAGATGGAGCGGTTTATGACCGAGGTAGCGCCGTCATTCGCAGCCGGCCACTCCATCGCCGCTGCCTGACCGGAGTTCGCGCTGGACAGTTCCGAGGCGGGAGTTCCAAGGCGACGTATGACTATAATCATAAACCATTATGTCATTATGCGTCTAAGAAGAGCGGTTACATTGCGCACGCAAGCTTGTGAAACGGCCGGAATTGCGCGACTATCCAAGCCAGTTTCGGCCGGGGGGAGCCCAGCCAGTCGTGTCGCTCGCCGTAGCGCGTTCAGAACAGTTTGCCGAGCACGGGCCGCTGTTGGTCAGCGGCTCGTCGGATATTCATGGCTCAGTTCATAACGACACGATCGTGCAGAGGAACTGCACGCTTCACATCCGCGGCAATCTTCTCGGCAGCCTGACGATCGAACCGGGCGCGAAGGTGACCGTCGAAGGCTCGGTCGAAGGAAAGATCGTCAATAATGGAGGCCGGCTCCTTGTCCACAACAAGGGGCTTGTGGCCTGCGTGCTCGACGGGCCGCCCGAAGCGGAAGCGTGCGGTGTTCTCAAAATCAATTTGACGAATCTTGCCGCCAATTATGAAACATTGAGAAAACGCGCCGAAGCGGAATGCGCCGCAGTGGTCAAAGCCAACGCGTATGGTTGCGGCATAGGTCCGGTCGCGCAAGCTCTGGTCAAAACAGGCTGCAAAACCTTCTTCGTCTCGGACCTCGCGGAAGCCAAGGCCGTGCGCGCGGTTGCGCCCGATGCCGCCGTCTATGTGCTCGGTGGTTTTTACTCCGGGACGGGGCTCGCATTCGCGGAAGTTAATGCGCGGCCGGTCATCAATAGTTCCATCGAGCTCGCCGAATGGGATGTTTTCGTCAGCTCCAGCGGCTGGAGGGGCGGCTGCGCGCTCAACGTCGATACCGGGGAAAGCAGTGTAGGTCTTTCGATCGAAGAAGCAGCCGCTTTCGCGCCCCGGGTTCATGTGCTCGATCATGGCATCGTCCTGCTCATGGGCCGGCTCGAACATGCCGAAATACCCGATCATCCGCTCAACGAACGGCAGTTCGGCCTGTTTCGCGATGTGAGGCGGCTCTATGACGGCGTTCCCGCTTCGCTGGCCAACGCCTCCGGTGTTTTCTTGGGCGCCAAGATGCATTTTGATTTGGTGCGCGCCGGGGCCGCGCTATATGGCGTCAATCCCGTGCCCGGCGCGACGAATGCGATGTTGCCCGTGATCGAGTTGCGGGCGCGCATCGTACAGGTCCGCGACCTTGCTGCCGGAAAAACCATAGCTAATAATGTCGGCCTTACAGCAAAACGGCGCATGCGGCTCGCAATGGTTTCGGCAGGCTATGCCGACGGCTACCCGCGCGCGGCGAATGGCGCCAACGGCAAATTGCATGCGATCGTCGGCGGTTGCCGCTGTCCGGTCGTCGGGTCGCCGTCGATGGACCTGCTGCCAATCGACGTCACCGATCTGCCCGATAAGTCAACCGCGCGCCCGGGGAGTATGGTGACGCTCATTGGCGCGGAAATCGGTATCGACGATCTTGCGGCGGGGGTGAAATCGTCCGGGCGCGAAGTCTTGACTCGGCTCGGACACCGCTTCCACCGCATCTATTACACTATCTGATCACGTAACTTGCAACACTGTCAGTGCGAGAGGAGTATTACATGTTTGGAAAATCCAAAGACGGTCTGCCGGGGGAAGTCCGGTCGCCAGCCACCACCCCGATGCAGCCATTCTCGCGTCCGCCAGTCCCACAGCAATCGGCAAGGGAACATGCCCAAGATGTTTCGACCATCAGCTCCGCTATGACGGTCGTCGGAAAAATCTCGGGCTCGGGGACGGTGCAAATCTACGGCCGGGTCGAGGGCGAGTTGCAAGCCTCGACTCTCTTGATCTCCGATGGCGCGGAAGTGGAGGGCAACGTCGTCGCCGAAGAATTGACGGTGGGCGGCCGCGTCAAAGGCACCATTCACGCCAATCGCGTCAAGCTCAACAGCACGGCCAACGTCGAAGGCGATATTTTCCATCGCTCTCTGGCGATCGAGGAGAATGCGCGCTTCGAAGGCACATCGCGACGCGACGACAGCACCAGAGAGGCGCCACGCACGCCGCTTGCACGTCCGCAAATCTTCGACAGCGCCCGCAAGCTCAACGGCGCTCCGGAACAGGAAGCGCAAGTGAGTCCGGCCAGAGCCGTCGAGGCTTGATTGATCGGGTAAATCAGCTCAACCGATCTTCAGCCCTGGATTTAAGCCAGCCGGCATTGCCGGCTGGATTTATGCCGCGTTATCGCGCCCGCGGAACCCGCGGCATGCGATCACGGCAGCTTCGGCTGATACGCTATTCCGGCGGCCGCCACGTCGCTCACGTTGTCGCGTGCGGGCAATTCGCCCGCAGCTTCCAATACCGGAGAGGCGACCGAGCAGATGTGTGAGTGGATGCGCTTGAGATCGCTTAGCACATCGAGGTGCAGCGACGTCGTTTCGAGACTTTCCGGCCGGCCCTCGCGGAGCCTTTCAAAATGGCGGTCGGCGGCTTCGAGCTCGGCTTTACGTAGCTCAGTCTTCTCCCGTATGAGCCGGCGGGCGGCCTCCACATCGCCGGTCATGAAGATGCCGAACGCCGCCTGAAGGCCTTCGCAAACGCGTTTGTGGAACGCCGTCAGTTCGCTTGCGCCCTCTGGCGAGAATTGATAGCCGCGCTTGATCTTCTTGAGCGCCAACTGGCACAGATTCTTGTCGATAATGTCGCCGATGTGTTCGAGATTGATCGTAAACGAAACGATTTCCATCGCGCGGTGGCCCTCGCGATCGTCCAGGCTGTCCCGCGTCAGCTTCGTGATGTAAAGCTTTATCGCCTCGTTCAAGCGGTCGACAATATTGTCCATCCGCGACACCTCGACCGCCAGTTTGCGATCGTTGTTCAAAAGCGCGCCCATGACGTCGCGGAGCATGGCTTCGACGGTATCGCCCATGCGAATCGTCTCGCGCGCCGCGTTGGCGAGCGCCAGCGGCGGCGTTTCCAGAGCGGCTTCGTCCAAATAGCGCGGCATGGCAGCGTCGTCGGGCTGCTTTTTGTCCGGCAGAAAGCGCGTCAGCAACCCAGCCAACGGATCGAGCGCGCCGATGAAGATGACCGCGAGCGCGACATTGAACAGCATGTGAAACTCGGCGGTCATTTTGGCGGCGTCAGGCTGCAGCGCCGTGAGCTCCTTGGTGATCGCGGGGAGGAACGGCAAAACGATAAGGATGCCCAGCGAGCGGTTGATCAGGTTGCCGACGGGCAGGCGCTGGCTCGCCGGATTACTGCGGCTTGCGCCCTCGATCAGCGGGTTGATGGCGCTGCCCAGATTGGCGCCGAGCACAAGCGCCAGCGCAGCCTCCGGCGTGACGAAATGCGAGTAAGCAAGCGACATCACGAGGAGGACCACGGCGACGCTCGAATGCGCCAGCCAAGTCAGCGTCGCTGCGATGATGATGCACAATACCGGGTCGCCGGTGACGCTGGCCAAAAGCTCCCGGACGGCCGGCGCTTGCTCGGCCGGCGCCAGCGTGTCGAGCA
>DASPWC010000061.1:0-3638 GCA_035622055.1 Xanthobacteraceae bacterium
CATTTATCGTGGCACAAATTCGCGCCGAAGCTGGCGGCTGAATTCACCGTCGTCGCGACCGACCTGCGCGGCTACGGCGATTCCGAAAAGCCTGCCGGCGGCGCCGATCATTCCGGCTATTCGTTCCGCGCCATGGCGCAGGATCAGATCGAAGTTATGACCGCGCTCGGCCACGAGCGCTTCTACGCGGCCGGTCACGATCGCGGCGCACGGGTCTTGCACCGGATGTGTCTCGATCATCCGGCGAAGGTCGCGCGCGCAGCCATTTTGGATATCATCCCGCAGCACCATTTGCTCAACAACGTCACGCGCGCCTGGGGTACGTTCTCCTGGCACTGGTTCTTCATGATCCAGCCGTACGATTTTCCCGAACGCTTGATGAGCGCCGATCCCGACTATTTCATCGAGAAAAAGCTCGCCAAGACCGAACAGGGATTGAGCTTCTTCGATCCGCGGGCGCTTGCCGAATATAAGCGCCATTTTCGCAATCCCGCCACGGTCCACGCCATGTGCGAAGATTACCGCGCCACTCACGGCGTCGATCTCGATATGGACACCAAGGATTTCGAGGCCGGACGGAAGATCGACTGTCCGCTGCTGCTGCTGTGGGGCGCGACCGGCGGCGTCGGCCGCAATCACAAGGCTCTGGAAATTTGGCGGCGCTATGCGAGCGATATTCGCGGCGCCAAGGCGCTGCCGTGCGGTCATTACCTCTCCGAGGAGGCGCCGGAGGAAACTTATAAGGAACTTCGCGAATTCTTCGCGGCAGGAGAGCTGAGCGGTCATTCCGGGACTCCGCGCCCCGGAATGAAGAACTAGAGCCACGACTCACAACCTTGGTGACCGTTTCGCGCCGTTGCAATCGACGGCTTTTTCCGAAGGCTTTCGTGAGTTTTGGCCTTAGCTCGCCGTCGGGGCAGGCTCACCGAGGAAGTTTTTCATCGCGTACCATAGCAGCGCGCGATTCTTGCTGAAGGCTTGGCTGTGGGCCGTATTCGGCAGGATGACGAATTGCCGATCGCCATTCGGCAGCTGGCGGAAGAAATCGAGCAGGTCCTCGTTGGTGGAGTTGCCGTCCCATTCGCCGCGCGTCATGAGCACCGGACACTGCACCTTGGCGGGATCGACCAGCGGCAGGTTCGCCGCCATGTCGAGGTAAGTGCCGCTCGGCACGGTCTCGCCGTACTCTATTTCACTCGCGACGAGTGCATCCACCATGGCCGCATCGTAAAGGCTCGGATGCCCGTCGCGGTTGAAGATGGAGCGGATCATGACGGCATCGCGTTTGCGTCGCGGATTGGCGCGCAACTCCGCAATGTGCTCTTTGCGGCGTTCGATTTCGGCGGCGCCGCTTCCTTTATATGTGAAGGCGGCAAGGATGAGGCGGTCGATCCAGTTCGGCTCGCTCCGGGCGAACGCGCCGGCGCGGATGGCGCCCGACGATTCGCCGAACATATGAACTTTGCTTAGGCCGGTCTCGCGCTGCACCACCGCCATCGCGGCTTTCAGGTCCTCGACGCCGCTGGCTATGTCGGCATTGTTGGCGGTCTGCGTCGAACGGCCATAGCCTTCGTGGTCCATGGTCCAAACGTCGAAGCCGGCGTGGGCGAACACATTCATCATCGAGTATTCACTGCCAGGCACCTCCAGATCGTAGCTGGACAGCGCCGACAGCGATGAGCCGTGCGCCAGGAACAATACCGGCCCGGATTTGCCATCCGCCCCGGCGTTTTTCGGCGCCTGGAATTTTCGGTAGACGGCAAGCTTTACGTCGCCTTTTTGCGCCCAGTGGTTCTCGCTCTGGAGGTCGATTGGCGCGCCGGTCTGGGCTGCGGCGTTTTGGGCGCCAGCGGGCGCCAGTTGGGAGGCAAGCCCGGTACCGATTGCGAGTCCGGCCCATCCGAGCAGCTTTCGACGTGCAATTGGGCCATTCTTCATCGGTTTCTCTCCCTCCGGTATTGGCGCAAGCGGTTATTCGAGTGCCGGGACAACCTAGGGCATGCTCCGGAAAACTGGAAACCCGATTTTCCGAACCGGCCAAGCTCAGACAATCGGCATTGAGCGCACTTGCCGGTCTCGCGCCCGACCATGACATCTGCTAGGTGGGGCCGCCCGGCGGGTGTGCGATTCCGAGACGGTTTGTCGCCTTTTCTCGGCCATGCTTAGCCGCTCGATTGCTTGAACTTTAAGTTCGCCTGTGGAGGCGGGACGGAAGCCGCGATGGATGCGCAGACAGCCGATCCGGAGCGCAGCATGTTGAAGCGATTGCGCGTCGCCGCGCGCTACTTCGACAGCAAAATTGGCTTGCACAGGCTCGGTGTTGCGCTGAGCCTGACGATCATCGCCATTGCCGTGGTGGTGCTTTACAATATCCTGCACGACATCGATCCCGACGAGCTCGTCGACGCGATCGAGGCGACCGACTGGCGTACTCTCATCATCGCCTCCCTCTTCGTTGCCGCCGGCTATGTGACGCTGACCTTCTACGATCTGTTCGCTTTGCGCACGATTGGCCGCTCGGACGTGCCTTATCGTGTCGCCGCTCTCGCCGGCTTCACCAGCTATGCCGTGGGCCACAATGTCGGGGCCAGTGTTTTTTCGGGAGGCGCGGTGCGCTACCGCATTTATTCGAGCTGGGGGCTGTCGGTCATCGATGTCACCAAAATCTGTTTCGTGTCGGGCCTGACATTTTGGCTCGGCAATGCGACGGTGCTTGGGTTGGGCGTCTTGCAAGCGCCGCAGGCCGCGCGTGCCCTTGATCATCTGCCGCTCTGGTGCAATCGCCTGATCGCGGTCGTCATCCTGCTCATGCTCGGCGCCTATGTCGCTTGGGTCTGGGTAAAGCCGCGCGTGATCGGCCGCGAAGGCTGGCAGGTCACGCTGCCGGGCGGACCGCTGACACTCATTCAGATCGCGATCGGGATCATCGACCTCGCTTGCTGTGCCGCCGCCATGTACATGCTGGTGCCGGACGAGCCAAATCTCGGTTTCGTTACCGTGGCGGTGATCTTCGTCGCCGCTACGCTCCTTGGCTTTGCGAGTCACGCGCCCGGCGGACTTGGCGTTTTCGATGCCGCGATGCTGGTCGCACTTTGGCAATTCGACAAAGAAGATCTGTTGGCGGGCCTGCTACTGTTCCGACTGCTTTATTACATAATTCCGTTCGTGCTTTCACTGGCCGTGCTCGGCCTCCGCGAAGCCTTGCTCGGCCGCGGTCCGCGTGGCGTATCTCCTCGGGCTTCGCCGGCGTTGAATGATGTGGGTACACGCATCAGAGGAAAGTCGGACGCATCATAAATTCGTCGGCGAGCCGCGCCGCCGCGAGGGATTCATGAGCCTAGCCGAGGATCGAGCACTTCTCAGCGCGAGACGCTGGCGCGGCGCATTCGTGATCCTGGCATCGGCGGCCGTTTTTACGGCGTTAGCAATTGCCGGTACGTTAGCCGTTTCCTACGCCGTCGCCGGATTTGCCATTGTCGCAGCGGCCGCCGTTCTGGCATTGCGCTCGGCGCGGGAACAAAATCGATTTTCCCAGCCGATCGCCAGCATCGAAACCGACGAGGATTTGCTGCGCGCGGTCGTCGCCGGCCTGCCGGATCCCGTCGTGGCGCTCGACCGCGACGGCCGCGTTCTCGCAT
>DASPWC010000062.1:0-5910 GCA_035622055.1 Xanthobacteraceae bacterium
CGGCTTAAAGCAACGACGGAAGGGCTTTTTTGGTTACTGCCGGCGCGAATGCCGGGGACACCGAAAGGGCTTGTCCTTCTTTGCCAACAGTGCGGAACGGGATTTCCCTAATCCGGACCGAGGCAGCAATCACAGCGACGCGAGGTGCTTCGCAGAGGCGCGGCACCGCAAGCGCCGCAGGAGGTTCATCTCTCGGCGGCTACGCCGCCGGCCGGATTAGGAGCTGGGTGAAATGACCGCACGCATCCGCGAATTCCTCAAGCATCGTACCGATATCGGGCCCTGCCTCGTCGTCGATCTCGACGTCATTCGCGAGAACTATCAAAACTTCGCCAAGGCGCTGCCGGACACCAAGGTGTTCTACGCCGTGAAGGCCAATCCGGCGCCGGAAATCCTCAAGCTATTGGCCGGCCTCGGCTGCTGCTTCGACGTGGCCTCCATCGCCGAGACGCATGCGGTGCTGGCCGCCGGCGCGACGCCGGACCGCATCTCCTACGGCAACACCATCAAGAAGGAGCGCGAGATCGCCGAAGCCTTCAAGCTTGGTGTTACGCTGTTCGCGGTCGACTGCGAGGCCGAGGTGGAGAAGGTCGCCCGCGCCGCGCCCGCAAGCCGGGTGATATGCCGCATCCACTGCGATGGATCGGGCGCGGAATGGCCGCTATCGCGCAAGTTCGGCTGCGAGCCGGTCTACGCCGCCGATATCTTGGAGCTCGCCCACAAGAGCGGAATTATCGCCCATGGTATTTCCTTCCATGTCGGCTCGCAGCAGCACAACGTAGAAGCCTGGGACCGGGCGCTCGCTTCGGCGGCGGCGATATTCCGCAGCTGCGCCGAGCGCGGCATCGGGCTCGCCATCGTCAATCTCGGCGGCGGCTTCCCGGCACGCTACGTCCGCAAGACGCCGAAGCTCGAATCCTACGGCAAGGCGATCTTCAAGGCGCTGCGCAAGCACTTCGGCAACAATCTGCCGAATACATTCGTGGAGCCTGGCCGCGGCCTGGTCGGCAATGCCGGCGTCATCGAGGCCGAGGTGGTTCTGATCGCCAAGCGCAGCCCCGAAGACGAAGTGCGCTGGGTCTATCTCGATATCGGCAAGTTCCACGGGCTCGCCGAGACCATCGGCGAATCGATCCGCTATCCGATTCGCACCGCGCACGATCGCGACGAGATGGCGCCTTGCATCATCGCCGGTCCCACCTGCGACTCGGTCGACGTGCTTTACGAGAAGACGCCTTATCCATTGCCAGTTTCACTTGCCATCGGCGACAAGGTTCTGATCGAGGCCGCGGGCGCCTATACCGCCACATATTCCTCGGTGGGCTTCAACGGCTATCCGCCGCTGCGGCAATACGTGATTTGAGGGCGGTTCGCTTTCAATGGCGCGAGGTGCAATGAACAAGGTCGGTTCTCCCGCTTCCGAGATCGACCTTTGGTTCAGAGTCGATTTCTGACGATTGAGTCTTCAGGCGAGGTCGATGATGCCGGCCTCGCCAGCTTCCGTGCCCCATGCGAGCAATTGTCCATCGGCGCTCCAGGCGAGCGCCGAAACTGGCGCATCGCCCGGATTCTTGGCCAAGATTTCCGCGCCGTCGTCGATTCGCGCCAGGAGAACGAGGCCGTTGCCGTAGCCTGCGGCGACGATCGCGTTGCGGGGACGGCAGGCGACAACGTCGATGCGATGCCCGGACGGCGTCAAGAGGCGGGGCGTCTTGCCCATCGGGCCGTCCTTGCTCTGGAACGGCCACAGCACGAGCTGCGCCGCTCCTGCCGTAGCGAGCCATTGGCCGCCGGCACTCCAGGACAGCGACATAACGCGCGCGGTATATCCGGACATACGCATGTGCTGGCCGTCGGCGAGCCGCCAGCCGTGCAACATCGGTTCTTGCATCGTGGTGACCAGGAAGCAGCCGTCGGGGCTGACGGTTGCGCCCAGATGCGAGCCTTTCCATTCCAGTTTCACCGGCGCTGCGCCGGAGGCATTGGGAAACCATAGCGTGGCGCCGTTGTAATGCGCGATCGCGAGCCGGAATCCCTTCGGAAAGAAGGCAAGGCCGCCGACCGTGGAGGGCGCTTCGAAAGTCCGTAGTTCTTTTCCCCGCGCGAACGCGTTTTTGCCGGCCGACCATGCGATCGCTCCGTCGGGGCCGAGCGCGATGTGATCCACCCAGCGATGTTTCGGATCGGTCGCCAATACCCGGGTTTGGCCATTCGCATCGGTCGCGACGATTTTGCCGTCATCGCCGCCACTAACGATGCGCGCGCCGTCGGCGGCGCTGGCAAGGATGGCGCCGTCATGGACGGCGACGCGCCGGGCTTCGCCGTCCGGCGACGCCAGCACGATCGCCTCGTCGCCGAGAACGAAAGTGGCGGTGCGGCCGAGAAAATGCGCCGCCACGATGCCGCCGCCGGTAGCGAAGGGTCGTGTGCGCCCGACGACAGAAGGCGTGTCGCCGCTTTTGTCCGCCATTATTGCTCCAGTGTCATTGACGGGTTCTTTCCGCGAATTCTTCAGCCTCGCGATAACGCTGGCATTTTGCGGCCGCGCCGGGCCATGGCGACATTAATTGGCGACGCAGCTCTCGAAACCTTCGGTGATCAGCTTGCCGGGCAGATTGCGGCCAATGAAAACGATGCGGCTCTCGCGCTTCTCGCTCTTTTTCCAAGGCCTCTGATGGTCGCCGTCGAGGATCATGTGTACGCCCTGAAAGACAAAGCGCTGATCGTCGTCCTTGAAGGCGAGAATGCCCTTGCAACGCAAAATGTTCGGACCTTCTTTCTGTACGAGATCCTGAACCCAAGGAAAAAACTTGTCGGGATCGAGCGGTTTGTCGGTGCAAAGCGAGATCGATTGCATCTCTTCGTCGTGGTAATGCTTTAGCCCGCCGTGCGTATGCGCGGGCTTGTCGCCATGCTCGTGATGATCGTGATCGTGATGATGGTCGTGACGATGGTGATGATCGTGCTCGTCGCTTTCGAGAAATGCCGGCTCCAGATCGAGAATGCGGTCGAGGTCGAAGGCATTGCGGCCCAATACCGCATCCAGGGGAATTTTCGCGCGTTCGGTCTTGTGCAGCTTGGCGTAGGGGTTGATGCCGCGGATGCGCGCTTCGACGTCGCTTAATTCCTCGGGCGAGACCAGATCGGTCTTGTTGATCAGGATCACGTCGGCGAAGGCGATCTGGTTCTTCGCTTCCGGGGCATCCTTGAGTCGCTCATTGAGCCACTTGGCGTCCGCCACCGTGACGACCGCATCGAGCTTGGTCTTGCGCCCGACATTCTCGTCCACGAAAAAGGTCTGAGCGACCGGGGCGGGGTCCGCCAGTCCCGTCGTCTCGACGATGATGGCGTCGAATTTTCCTTTTCGCCGCATCAATCCATCAAGGATACGCACGAGGTCGCCGCGCACCGTGCAGCAGATACAGCCATTGTTCATCTCGAACACTTCCTCGTCGGCGCCCACCACGAGATCGTTGTCGATGCCGATCTCGCCGAATTCGTTGACGATCACGGCGTATTTCTTGCCATGCGGCTCGGAAAGGATGCGGTTGAGCAAGGTCGTCTTGCCAGCGCCGAGATAGCCGGTCAGCACCGTCACGGGGACTTTTTCGGACGAAGATTGTTCCGACATGCGGGCCCTCCTGGCGGCCTATATAGGCGATCCTGCGCGCGCTCAAAACCCCGCGCCAGTCGCACGGCAGTATTGCTCGAGCCTGCGCTGTTTAGGCCTCCAAGTGCCGTCGCGGCAAAGCGAGCCAAATCAGGCCGCCAAAGGGCCCAACCGCGATCGACAGCAGATAAATGAATCCCGCCACGAGGATGATGGCCGGCCCGGACGGCAAATTGGCGTGATAGGAAAGCAGGAGCCCGGCATAGCCGGAAATCGCCGCGCCGATCACCGCGACGGCCATCATGCCGGTCACGTCGCGCGCCCAGAACCGCGACGTGATCGCGGGCAACATCATGATCCCCACGGCGAGCAGCGTACCCAGCGCCTGGAAGCCGCCAACAAGGTTGAGGACCACTAGCCCGAGAAAAGCCACGTGGGCGGGTCCGCCGGCGCGGCTGACCGTCCGCAAAAATCCGGGATCGACGCATTCGAGAACGAGCGGCCGCCAGATCAGCGCGAGCACGATCAGCGACACCGAGGTAATTCCGAGAATGAGGAGCAGCGCGGCACGATCGATGGCGAGCACCGAACCAAACAGAAAATGCATGAGGTCGATATTGTTGCCTTTCAGCGAGACAATGGTGACGCCGAACGCCAGCGAGATGAGAAAGAAGGCGGCAAGCGATGCGTCTTCCTTCAAGGGCGTCGATCGTGAGATCAGGCCGGCGCCGATGGCGATCAGAAATCCGGCGGCCAGCCCGCCACCCGCCATGGCGAACAGGCTCAGACCCGCGAGCAGAAAACCGACCGCCGCGCCCGGCAGGATCGCGTGCGCCATGGCGTCGCCGATCAGGCTCATGCGCCGCAGCATCAGGAATACGCCGATTGGGGGCGCGCCCACGGCAAGCGCGAACATGCCAGCCAAAGCGCGGCGCATGAATGCGAAATCCGCGAACGGAGCGATGAAAGTGTCGAAGAGCATAGGCCCGGACAAAGTCTACTCAGCCGCGACGGCGCAAGCCTCGGCGCTTTCGTCGAAGGCTTCGCACATGCGGCGCGCTTTGTTGAGATTTTCGGACGTCAGCACCTCTTGCGTCGGTCCCCAGGCCACCGGTTCGCGGGCGAGCAACAAGGTTTCCGGGAAGACGGCTTTGACGAGATCGATATCGTGAAGGGCGGCAAGCACGATGCGTCCCTCGCTATGCCAGCGCCGCACCAACTCCAATAGATCGGCGGAAGTCTTGGCGTCGATCGCGGTGAACGGCTCGTCGAGCACGATGACGCGGGCGTCTTGAACCAAAAGGCGCGCAAACAGCATGCGCTGCATTTGTCCGCCGGAAAGCGTGCCGATCGCGCGCCCTTCGAAACCGGTCAGTCCGACCGCGGCAACGGCGGCCGCGATGGCCTGGCGATCCTTGCCGCCGATGCCGCCGAACGAGCCGCGTGCGCGCCACAGTCCCATGGCGACCATGTCGTAGACGCTGATCGGAAAGGAGCGATCGATATCCGGGACCTGAGGCAGAAAAGCGATATCGCGGATATCCATGCGGCGACACTCGATCGAACCGGCAAGCGGCCTGAGCGTGCCGACGATCCCTCTGAATAAAGTCGTTTTGCCTGCGCCGTTAGGGCCGATGACCGCGAGCAACGCCCCGTTTTTCACGGCGCCGTCGAGATGATGCACCGCCGGATGGCGCTCATAGCCCAGCGTGAGGTTTCGAAATCGCAATTCCGGCATCGCTCGTTCCGCGATCAATGCGTCGTCCACCAAAATGCCGCCCAAATCAGGAGGATAAGGACGCCGGCGATGGCAATCCGTTGCGGCGCCGATAGGCGTAACAGGGACGGCGCGATCGCCGAAGATGGATGCGGTCCATCGCCATGATGATGGTGGTGGCTCATCGAATGAGTCCGGTTCAGTGGAGCTTACCCTTGATGTTATAATATAACATCAAGCGCCGGATGCGTACTACCACTCCGCAGGGGTCGAATCCCATCTGCGACGGTTGCACCTTGTCCAAGGGCAAAACCGCGCTGTTCATTGCCAAGCTTCGTGCTTGTCCTGATATGGTCCAGACATGACCGACCCAAAGCCGCGTGTGATCTGCGTCGGCGAAGCTTTGATCGAGATGACGCGCGGAGCGGACGGCGCGTTCGCGCCGTCCTGCGGCGGCGATGCTTTCAATGCCGCCATCTATCTGGCGCGCGCCGGCCTCGATGTCGGTTTTGCCACCGCGGTCGGCGACGATCCTTATTCCGACAGCATTGTGGCGCTGGCGTCCGCCGAACATGTCTCTTCG
>DASPWC010000063.1:0-6395 GCA_035622055.1 Xanthobacteraceae bacterium
CGACCGCTTTGGGCATACGTGCGAATCGCGAAAACTCGTCGACCATGCGTTTGATGTCGTCGACCTGGCGCACAATCGTTTCCGTGCATTGTTCGAACACTGCGGGATCTTCAATGATCGATTTGCTGTATTTGCGGCGCAGCCGTTCCGCGGACAGTTGGATCGGAGTCAGCGGATTTTTGATCTCGTGCGCGATGCGGCGCGCGATATCCGCCCATGCGGAGGTGCGTTGTGCCAGCACGAGTTCGGTAATGTCGTCGATGGTGATCACATAGCCGTGCTCGGCCTCGGTCGCCTGTTCGCTGGTTACGCGCACCGAATAGTTTCGCTCCTGGCCGTCGCGGGTAACGGCGATTTGGCGCTGAATGAGACGCTGATTGCCGCTACGGGCCGCCTCGAAGATTCCGCTAAGTTCAGGCGTGACCTGCGAGAGCGGCAAACCCAATACTTCGCTTTCCACGCGTCCCATCAACCGCTCAGCCGAGCGGTTGAGGATCGAGATTCGGCCTTCAGCATTGACGCCGATCACGCCGGCGCTGGCGCCCGCAAGCATCGCTTCCGTGAAACGTCGCCTGCTGTCGATAAGATCGCGGGCCCGTACGATATCTTCGTGTTGCGTGCGTAATTCTTGAGTCATCTTGTTGAAGGTCTCGCCCAATCGGGCAAGATCGCCTTCTGACCGGCGCACCGGTACTTGAATTTGCAAGTTGCCGGTGGACACAACGTTGGCAGCGCCGATAAGGCGCCGGATTGGCGCGACCAGCCGATTGGCGAAATCCAGACCGATCCAAGCCGCCGAGAGCAGAACGATCAGCGCGATAATCGCGAACATTAGTCCGAAGGCAATCTGGATACCGAGGCGGCGAGCCTCGAGGTTGGCGTATTCGCCGACACTGTCCTGCGTCGCGCGTAGTTGCTGCACGACACGCGGATCGAGAGGACGCGCGACATAGAGATACGTGTTGTCATAGCCGTGCAACTTGACGACAGCGGCCAAGTGATTGTCCTCGGGAAGGAGCGCAACGCGCGGGTCGGTATCGTTCACTTGCGCCAGAAGCTCGGCGTTCGGCAGAATGACATTCTTGTCGCTTGTGACGCCGGCCCGATCGACCGCTGAACCGTCAGGTTTAATGAGCAGCGCCGTCGAAAGATTGCGCCCAGTGGCCTGCGCGCCGAGTATCTTTTTGAATTGGTCGCGGTCCTGATCGAAGATGGGCTTGGCGCGGCCGAGATCGTAAGCCATTGCCAAAATGTCGCCGCGGATCGCGTCGGCATGCTCGTTCACATAGGCGTTGGCCACGATGAGCGATTGTTCGATCATCGCGCGAGTGCGCGTGGAGAAAAAGCGGTCGAGGCCACGGTCGAGAGTGGTGCTGGCGACGACCGAAACGAGCACTGTCGGCACCGCAGCGATGACGGCGAATAGTCCGACAATCTGAACGTGAAGCCGGGACCCCGCTCGGCCGCGACGGCGCGCCTGCACGACAACCCAGACCTCGCGGCCAATAATGGCGAGCAAGAGGAGCCCGGTGATGGCGTTGCCGAGTAGGAGATCGACCACGACCTCGTGGACCGGCGCGATCGGGGTCAGGCCCGCAAGCACCAAAAAGGTGGCCGTTGCCGAAAGCAGTGCCACGCCCACCGCGATTGCTCCGATGAGTCGCGAAGCAATCGGCACCGGCGTTATAGCCGTATCCAGCGGAGCGACCTGATCGACAGTCGTCATTTAGGGCGGCTTCAAACCGTTGCACAAAAATGGCGAATGGGGATGAGTGAAAGGCCCTCACCTGCCCCGGTGATGCTTTTATACAACAATGTTGCCCGAAAGCGACAACATAAAGGCACGTGGAAATCGAGCTGAATTCCCGCAAGATCGGAAGGGCGTCAGCCGCCGGTGCGATAGACCTGGATGTCGAGATCGCGGATTTTCTTGCGCAGTGTGTTGCGGTTGACCCCCAGAAGATCCGCGGCGCGTATCTGATTGCCCCTCGTTGCCGTCAATGCCGCGGACAGGAGCGGGCCTTCGACCTCGCGCAGGATCCGGTGGTAAAGCCCGGGTGGCGGCAGTCCCTCGTCGAAGCCCGAAAAATATTTGGCAAGATAACGTTCGATCGTGTTTGACAAATTTTCATCGCCCTCGCGGCTTTCGCCCGGTGCCGCCAACGCCGGCTGAGACAATTCGGAGTCCACTACGGCGGTGGTGATGGTCTCCTGAGGATAGAGCGCGGCGAGCCGGCGCGCCAGGTTTTCGAGTTCGCGCACATTGCCGGGCCAGCGGTGACGTTTGAGTCGATCGAGCGCCGCCTCGTCGATCTGCTTTGGCGGCAACCCTTCGCGCTCCACCAATGTAAAGAAGTGACGGATAAGATCCGGGATGTCCTCGGTGCGTTCGCGCAGCGGTGGCAGGCGCAGCGGCACGACGTTCAATCGGAAAAACAGATCTTCGCGAAATAGCCCTTGCTGAATGAGCTGCCGCAGGTCCTTGTTCGTTGCGGCGATGATACGAACGTCGGCCTTAATGGGTGTGCGGCCACCGACCGTTGTGTATTCGCCTTGCTGCAGCACACGCAATAGCCGCGTTTGCGCCTCCATCGGCATATCGCCTATTTCATCGAGAAAGAGCGTGCCGCCTTCGGCTTGCTCGAACCGCCCCGAACTGCGGGTATTGGCGCCCGTAAAGGCACCCTTCTCGTGGCCGAACAATTCGGATTCAATCAAATCGCGCGGGATCGCCGCCATGTTGATTGCCACGAATGGACCGCTGCGCCGTTTGCCGTAGTCGTGCAGCGCCCGGGCCACCAACTCCTTCCCGGTACCGGATTCTCCCGAGATCATGACAGTGAGATCGGTTTGCATCAGGCGCGCAAGGACACGATAAATCTCCTGCATCGCGGGCGAACGGCCGACCAGTGGGATTGACTCGAAGTCTTCCGATTTGGGCGCGAGCCGCGGTTTTTCCTTTGGCTCCGACAATGCACGGCCAACGATCGCGATGAGCTCTTTGAGGTCGAAAGGCTTAGGCAGATATTCGTATGCGCCGCGTTCGGAGGCGCGAATTGCGGTCATGAAGGTATTCTGCGCGCTCATAACGATGATCGGCAGATCGGGGCGCGCCTTTTTGATACGCGGCAACAGATCGAAGGCGCTCTCGTCGGGCAAAAGGACGTCGCTGATGATCAGGTCGCCTTCGCCCTGGCTTATCCAGCGCCACAGCGTCGCGGCATTGCCCGTGGAGCGAACTTCGTAGCCGGCACGCGACAGCGCTTGATTGAGGACGGTCCGGATCGCCGAATCATCATCAGCAATAAGGATACTTCCCTCGGGCATCAATGATTCCCTTGTCCTTGAAGGCGGTTACCGGGCAGAGCGCCCTCGCCGCCCGATGTGCCGGCATATTTGGGCATCAGAATGCGGAATATCGTGCGTCGCGGCTGCGACTCGCACTCGATAATTCCGCCGTGATCGCCGACGATCTTGGCAACCAGCGCAAGGCCGAGACCCGATCCGGTCGGCTTGGTGGTGACGAACGGATCGAATAAATGCGGCATCAACTCGTCGGGAACGCCGGACCCGTTGTCTCTGACGCAAAATTCGAGCGGCAGAGAAATGCGGGCATTGGCGCCCGGCAAAGATAGGCGCACGCCCGGGCGGAAAGCGGTGGTCAGTGCAATTTCGCCACCGCTTGCGCCTTCACCGATCGCTTCGGCGGCGTTCTTGACAAGGTTCAAGAAGACCTGAACGAGCTGATCGCGGTTAGCGAGAACCGGCGGCAACGACGGATCGTAATCTTCGATGAATTTAATGTGCCGTGCGAAGCCGGACTGGGCCAAGCGCTTTACGTGTTCGAGTACGACATGAATGTTGATCGGTTCGCGATCGACCGGACGTTCGTCCGAGAAAACTTCCATCCGATCGACAAGCTTCACGATGCGATCGGCTTCCTCGCATATCAGCCGCGTCAACGCGCGATCGTCATCATCCACCGATTGTTCGAGGAGCTGGGCGGCGCCGCGAATGCCGGAAAGCGGATTCTTAATTTCATGGGCGAGCATGGAGGCAAGAGCGATGACTGAACGCGCCGCGCCGCGATGGGTGAGCTGACGATCCATCTTGTCGGCAATCGTCCGCTCCTGAAGCATCACGACAACGTAGTCGGCCTGCTCAGGTAGTGGCGCAACGTGAAGGTCGACGATCCGGTCGCCGGGATTACGCGGTGTGCCAAGGTCGACTTTGTATTCGTTGACTGCCGCGCCGGTCCTGCGCACTTGCTCGACCAAGATCAGCAATGGGCTGCCGAACGGCACCAGTTCGCCCAGGGCGTGACGCCGCATTAATGGCAGTGAAACCTCGAAGAACGCCTCCGCAGCGGCATTTGCGTCAGCGACCTTTCCGTCCGATGACACAAGGATAACTGGATGCGGCAAGGCGTTGAGGACGGCATCGGCGGGCGATACCAGAAGAGGCTCTACGGCACTCATTTCATCAGTCCCACCTTACGTGCCAATTCCGTCGACTGGAGCAAAAGTCCTCTGTAAGTCAGTTACTTGGATCGAATTTGGCCAGCGGAAGACGTGCTTGCACAGGAATTAGGCGATAACTGAATCCTGCATAGAGTTTAGCCAGATTCAAAAAGGGCGCAAGTGCTGCAGTGCAATATATGGGGCTTGTGCATAGGCATGGGCATATGTCGGTGAAGCTGGCAGGGCAGCTTACGGTTCGCATAGGCCGTTCAATGCGATAAAGGCCGTGCTTCAGGAGGAGAAAGAGCAGTCCATGGCAGGTACCATAGCTGCGGTCGTCGTCGCGGCAGGGCGTGGCGAGCGCGCCGGCGGCGGAATTCCCAAACAATACAGGGCCATTGCTGGCGAACCGATGGTTCGGCCCACGCTGCGCGCGTTCGTGACGCACCCACGGATCGATTTTGTGCAGTCGGTGATCAATCCGGCCGATGAAAAGCTGTTTGTCGCGGCGGCGACCGGCTTGCACAACCTGTTGCCGGCGGTCGCAGGCGGTTCCACTCGGCAGGCGTCCGTCCATGCAGGATTGGAAGCGCTCGCGGCACGGGAGCCCGAACTCGTTCTCATCCACGATGCAGCCCGACCTTTCATAACCGGCGCGCTGATCGAGCGTGCTATCGCGGCTGGCTCTGCGAGCGGTGCGGCAGTTCCCGGCATTCCTATTGCCGACACCATAAAAACGGTCGATCAGGACGCGCTGGTCGCCAAAACGCTCGATCGAAGCCGGTTGCGCATCGTACAGACGCCCCAGGCCTTCTCTTTCAAGCTCATCCTTGACGCGCATCGGCGTGCAGCCGCCGCGGGACAGGAAAGCTTCACCGACGATGCGGCGCTCGCCGAATGGGCGGGCCAGCGGGTAAGCGTGTTCGAGGGAGAGCCCGGAAACGTGAAAGTGACCACCACTGATGATTTTGCACGTGCAGAAATTACGCGCCTCGCCGCCTTATCCGACGTGCGAACCGGCAATGGATTCGACGTGCACGCGTTTGCCGATGGCGATCACGTCATGCTTGGCGGGATCCGTATTCCGCATTCACGCGGCGTGACCGGTCATTCGGATGCCGATGTCGCGCTCCATGCGCTGGTGGACGCGATTCTTGGCGGGCTGGCCGAAGGCGATATCGGCCTGCACTTCCCCCCGAGCGATCCGAAATGGAAAGGGGCCGCGTCGGAACGCTTTCTTGCTTTCGCTTGTGAACGCGTGCGGGCCCGAAACGGCATGATCGCCCATCTCGACGTAACAATCGTTTGCGAAGCGCCGCGCGTCTCACCCCATCGCGACGCCATGCGCGCGCGCATTGCAGCTATCGCCGATATTCCGGTCGCGCGCGTGGCGGTTAAAGCAACCACGAGCGAAAAACTTGGCTTTCCCGGTCGCGGCGAGGGAATTCTGGCGATGGCCACCGCGACAATCCGGTTGCCGTGGGGCGCCGAGTGATGGACCGAAAACTGCATCGGCTTGCCGAACGCGTCCTTGATCTTTGCCGCGCCCGCGGCTTGCGCGTGGCGACAGCTGAATCGTGTACCGGCGGCCTTGTCGCGGGCGCGTTGACGGCAATCGCCGGTTCTTCGGACGTGGTGGAGTGCGGTTTCGTGACCTACTCCAACGCCGCCAAGCAGAGGATGCTCGGCGTTTCGGGAACGACCCTGCGCCGCTACGGCGCGGTCAGCGCCGAAAGCGCTGCCGCCATGGCGAAAGGCGCGCTTAAGAAATCGCGAGCGGACATTGTGGTCGCGATTACCGGCATCGCCGGGCCGAGCGGCGGCTCGAAAGAAAAGCCGGTCGGTCTCGTCTACTTCGCCGCCGCAATCCGAGCCGGGCGAAAAGTGGCCCAGCGGCGATTATACGGACCAATCGGGCGGCGCGGCGTGCGCGAA
>DASPWC010000064.1:0-4643 GCA_035622055.1 Xanthobacteraceae bacterium
GGTCGACATACTGACCAAAGCGGCGATCCGGGAAATGATCGTGCCGTCGCTGTTGCCGGTGCTGTCGCCGATTGTCGGCTATTTCATTATCTACTTCGTCGCCGGCGGCGGTGCGCAGGGCAAATCGGCGGCCTTTTCCGCACTAGGTGCGATGTTGCTCGGCGTGATCGTGACAGGCCTCTTCGTTGCCATATCGATGACGTCGGGCGGCGGCGCCTGGGACAACGCAAAGAAATATATCGAAGACGGGCACTATGGCGGCAAGGGTTCCGATGCCCATAAGGCCGCCGTTACCGGCGACACAGTTGGCGATCCTTACAAGGATACGGCCGGCCCGGCCGTCAATCCGATGATCAAAATCACCAATATCGTCGCGCTATTGCTGCTCGCGGTGCTGGCGCGCTGATCGAAGTCGTAAGCCGATTGCTCGTCCGAGCGCGTTATCGGTGGCGGTAACGCACGGGATGTTATGAGCCCTTGCCTTCAAAGTTCTTGATTATCGTGCTGACTAGGCTCAAGTCATTGCCGCTGGTCGGTGTTGTGCGGCTGACGAAATCGAAAACCTTACCCTCCTTGAGGCCGTATTCGGCAAGCCGCTGCACTTTTCTGTCCCTGTCGAAATAAACCGCGATCACGCGTTGATCGGTAACGCTCGTCCGCATGAAGGAGATTCTGCGCTCCGCCTGCTGCGATATGTAATAGAAGGCTTCGCCGCTTACGGTGGCGACAGTGGAAGGCGTGCCGAGAACCAGCAAAACCTGTTCCTGCGATGCGCCAAGCGGAATCTGTTCGAGCGCCCCTTCCGGCAGCACATAACCGCGTTGGAATGTTTCGCCTGCGCATCCCGCCAGCGCCAGCGCGCCAGCAATGGCGCAGGCCGCCAGACCAAACCGCCATCCATCATGCGCTCGACTGCCCCGCATCCTGGCCCCTATCTTGCGCCTAGCTGGCGCGTGCCGTACCCCCAAAGTCCAAGTTTAGCAAATCCTACACGGCCAGTGACCCTTCGAAATGGTCGCGGGGACACCGGATAACTCTATGATCCTAAGACATTTTCGCCTGAAATCACAGGATCGCACCATCGGTGACCTCTATGGCGCGATCGTGGCGCAAGCCCGCTCGGTTGGATTTTACCATGTATACGGAGTACCCGACACGGTGGAGGGCCGCTTTGACTTGATCGTTCTTCACCTGGTTTTGCTGCTCGCGCGGCTCGAGCGCGATGGCAGTTCCGCGCGAGGGATCGGCCAGAAACTCTTCGACGTGTTTTGCTGCGATCTCGACGCCAATTTGCGCGAAATGGGGGTCGGCGATCTCGCGGTGCCAAAACGGATGCGCCAATTCGGTGAGGCGTTTTACGGCCGCCAGACCGCCTACCTAGCCGCTATTGCTACCGGAAATGATCGGGAGCTTGAGAATGCTCTCGCCCGGAATATCTTTTCCGGAGTGAAGGGCGAAGGACCTGAACGCTTGGCGCGTTATGCGCGTGCGGTATTGCGCGGCTTCGAGGACTATCGCGAAGACGCGCTATTGCGGGGCGAGGTCGTCTTTCCAAGTCCGGAGGCTATTGCGCATGTCTAATCGCGGATCCCAAGACTTCAGCACCCCGTGGCGCGTTCCAGTCGCGGTCGAGGAGGTCGCTGACGCAGGCCAGCATTTCGATCTCGTCGCCGACGCGCCGGTTCGCGCTGCGGTCGCTAAAGTTGCCGGTTTGCGCGAAGTCACTCGTTTTGAAGCAAGCTTTGATGTCACCCGGCGAGGATCGGGGGGCATGCACGTTGCCGGCAAAGTATCGGCGAACGTCGGACAAAACTGCGTGGTAACCCTGGAACCGTTAGCCAGCGAGGTCGAGGAGACCGTCGATCTTTTGTTTGAGCCGTCATCGCCCGTTCCGCAAACGGAGGGAAACGCCGGCCGGCGCCGGCGGGACATGAATTTGGACGATCCGGAGCCACTCGTCGGCGGCATCGTGGATTTGGGCGTATTGGCGACTGAATTCCTGATCCTCGGCCTCGACCCTTATCCACGTAAACCGGGAGCGGTTTTCGAACAGCCACATGAGAGGAAGCCGGATGTTGGCGCTTTTGCCGCCCTTGCCCAATTGGCGAAGCGTCCGGATAGCGGTGGCTGAGCATTCCATTCAACGCAGTTGTTTCCGGGCGTCGAACCGCTATTCTCGTTTCGGGGGCCGCTTTTCCATTGCTCCCGCGAGCGCGGTTGGATTGGGAACTTCAAATCTAAAAGCTGCATGAATTCAGGGCTTTATAGCCGTTTCTTTCGTACCAAAATTCGCATGACGGTGGATAGCGACCATTTGCGAGTTTTGGCACAGGCACAGTAGTGGCCGCACGGTCATTCAATGGCAGAGAAGGTTCGTATTGCGCTCGATGCGATGGGGGGTGATCACGGCCCCGACGTTGTCGTCGGTGGGGCCGAACTGGCATTGTCGCGCCGTCCCGAAATTGAATTTCATTTCTTCGGCGATGGCGCGCTCATGGTGCCGTTGCTGAACGCCAGGCCCAAACTCAAAGCCGTTTCCAGGGTGGTCCACACCGAGGTTGCGGTGCGGATGGACGACAAGCCGAGCCAGGCGTTGCGCTACGGCCGGTGGAAATCGTCGATGTGGCTGTCGATCGACGCGGTGAAAAAAGGTGACGCCGACATGGCGGTGTCTGCCGGCAATACCGGAGCGCTCATGGCCATGTCGAAGTTCAACCTCAAGACTTTGCCGGGGATCCAGCGGCCCGCGATAGCGGCATTGTGGCCGACTTTACGGGGGGAATCGATCGTGCTCGATGTCGGGGCGTCGATCGGAGCGGACGCCGATCATTTGGTCGATCTCGCGCTAATGGGAGCCGCCACCGCCAAAATACTTTTTGGTCTCGAGCGTCCCACCGTAGGACTTCTCAATATCGGAGTAGAGGAAGCGAAAGGATTGGAGCAAGTCCGAGAGGCGGCGCGCATCTTGCGTGACGAAAACTTCACGGAGCTCGACTATCAAGGCTTCGTCGAAGGCGACGATATTGGGCGCGGCAAGGTCGATGTCGTTGTCACCGAAGGGTTTACCGGCAACATCGCTCTCAAAACCGCGGAAGGCACGGCGCGGCAGATCGGACAATACCTGAGGGGTGCGATGAGCCGATCGCTTAGCGCACGGATCGGCTATCTGTTCGCCCGATCGGCATTCCGCCAGTTGAGGGAGCGCATGGATCCTCGTCGTGCCAACGGAGGCGTCTTTCTTGGGCTCAACGGCATCGTCATCAAGAGTCACGGCGGTGCGGATGCCGAAGGCTTTGCCGCTGCAATCGAACTCGGCCATGGCGTCGTGCGCGACGAGCTTTTGGCGAGAATTCGCACTGCGCTCAGTCGCCACGCCAAACCGCGGTCTCATTCGATGAGTCCCGCGCTCGGTGGAGTGGCTTCGTGACTGTACTTCGCTCGGTTATCCTGGGTTGTGGTAGTTACCTGCCGAACCAGATTCTCACCAACGAGGATCTTGCCCGCAAAGTCGATACGTCGGACGATTGGATCGTCCAACGCACTGGTATTCATGAGCGCCGCATCGCCGCGCCGGGAGAATTCACCTCTCACATGGCGGTGCGAGCGGCACAGGCGGCGCTATCGCACGCCCATGTCGACGCACAATCGATCGACCTAATCGTGCTCGCGACCTCGACGCCCGACAACACTTTTCCGGCGAGCGCCGTTTCGGTTCAGGCGGAGCTCGGAATTGTGCGCGGTGCGGCGTTCGATTTGCAAGCGGTCTGCTCGGGCTTCCTCTATGGCTTAGCGACGGCTGACGCACTGCTGAGATCAGGCAGCTTCTCGCGGGCGCTGGTGATCGGAGCGGAGACGTTTTCGCGAATTCTCGATTGGACGGACCGCGGCACATGCGTGCTGTTTGGCGACGGCGCCGGCGCTGTGGTCCTGGATGCGCAGCAACAGCCGGGAACCCGCGAAGACCGGGGGGTACTCACCGTCCAACTGCGTTCCGACGGCCGCCATAAGTCAAAGCTCTACGTCGACGGCGGACCTTCCTCGACCGGAACGATCGGACATTTGCGCATGGAGGGCCGGGAAGTGTTCCGTCACGCCGTCGCGATGATCACCGATGTGGTGGAGGATGCCTTCAAGACGTCCGGCTATACGGCGCAGGACATCGATTGGTTCATTCCGCACCAGGCGAACAAGCGGATCATCGACGGTTCGGCTCACAAGCTCGGCATAGCGCCTGCCAAAATAGTCACAACGGTCGATCGGCATGGGAATACTTCTGCCGCGTCGATTCCGCTGGCGCTTGCCGACGCGGTCGCCGACCGGCGCATCAAACGCGGCGATCTGCTGTTGTTCGAAGCCATGGGTGGCGGCTTCACCTGGGGCGCCGCACTCGTGCGTTGGTAGCGCGCCGAAGGGCGACAAGGGTGGCGCCGGAACTGCCGGAGGGTGCCCTCAAGCCCCGTTGACCCTATGACCACAAGCTAATATCGTTGATAATTCAGTACGATATCTTTGGTCGACGAACTCGATCTACCGTGCGCGGGGCTGGCGATGGCGGGAAAGACGATCACACGTGCCGATTTGTGTGAGGCGGTCTATCAGAAGGTTGGACTGTCGCGCACCGAATCTGCGACACTTGTCGAGCT
>DASPWC010000065.1:0-3508 GCA_035622055.1 Xanthobacteraceae bacterium
AAACGAAAGCGCCGTGAGCCCGGTCAGGAGCGAGTAGGCGAGGATGGCATAGATCATCGTGCGCTTGCGGCCGATATAGTCGGCGAGAATTCCGCCAATGAAACCGCCGATGCCCCAGCCGAGAAGGGTGATCGCCACCACGGTGCCGGCATAGGCGGGAATCTGCGAGTATTGCGACGGATCGAGCAGCGAATGCATTGCCGGGCCGACGGTCAAGAACAGCGCGTAGGCCTCGTAACCGTCGAACAGCCAACCGAGATTGGTGGCAATCAGCGTCCGCCACTGGTGCGTGGTCAGCGACCGGTACCAAGGCAGCGCGCCAGCAGTGATTTCCGTCATATTACCCTACCCAACCCCGCCCTATCTTCCCGCGTCAACGGGGAAGAGTGAAACGGGCAACTCTTTTAAGCCTATCCGAAACCGCCCGCCCGGTCACGGCGCGCCCGACGCCCGAGCCGCGAAAGCCGCGCCAAGCCGCGCGGCAAATTGTCGTTCCATCTCCTTGGCTTTAGCGCGAAGAACGGGCTGGCCGAGGCTGCCGAGCTTGCCGGTCAGCGCCGCTTCCACGTCGTAGTCGATCTTGGTCACGGCGCCGACGTCGGTCAGCTTCGTGACCGAAGTTGCGGTGAGCCGCCCGACGATGCCAAGCGGGGTCCCTTCCACCTTAGCCTCGATCTCACGGGGCTCTTCGGCGCGAACGACTTCGACGGTGACTTTGAAGCTGAATTTCATATAGGCGACTTTGGTCTCGAACACGGCGGCATAAGCGTCCGGTCCCGTTTCGGCGAGATCGCGGACGCCCTGGACACAGGATGCAAACAGCCGCGCGTCGCGCAGCGCCTTGTAGACGTCCGCGCGCGGCGCATCGACCGTCATTGTACCGGAAAATTTCATGTCGCGAGATAATTCGGTTGGGATTTCGCAGCGAGACCGGTTGCCGCTCACGCGCGCAACGCCGTGAGCATGTCCTTGATATATTCGTCCGCGGACGAAATCACGAGCATCATGGCGTGCGGTCGCAATTGCGCCAGCATCTTGGATAGCGCCTCATCGCTCGACGAGGCGGGCCCTAGGATGAGCGCCGTAGTCATCACGTGGCGGAGATTGCAGGCTTCGCCGATAATGGGGGCCGCGCCGGCGTCTTCGCCCGCGCTCGCCACCATGACGACCAGATCGGCAGTGGCGATCTCTTCCACCAGATTCTTGGTGCGCCCGGCAAGATCGTTCAGCCAGCCGCCGAGCGAGAAGCGTTCCGCGGCGCGCCCTTCGTTCCGCGGCGCGGCCGCGAAGGCCGAAGCGGTGAGAAACGCCGCGCGCTGCCACGGCGCGTTTGCCAATTCCTTGATGACGCGCTCGCTCGGCGCGTCGAGCGCGATCACTTTGACCGCGCGCGGCTGCGAATTCGGGGCATCGATGCGGAACCGAGCTTCCGGCGCCGAGCTCATTCGCGCCGACTCGCTTTGCATCCTTATTTCTCCTGCCGCGCCATCCGCACTATAGCCGTGCTTTCCGGATATTTCATTATCGGCGCCGTCTTGTATAAGAGGCGCCCATTCGCCGCCCGCCCGCCAGATAACCCGGCGAAGTAAGCCCGGCCGAGTAACCCAGCCAGTAACCCAGCCGAGTAACCTATGCCTGGTCCAACAAAACGTCTCGATCTGTGCGCCGCCGCCGACGTCGCGCCGGGCACCGCGCTCAAGGTCGAAATCGACGACCTGGCGCTAGCGGTATTCAATGTCGCGGGCGAATTTTTCGTGACCGATGACTTGTGCACGCACGGACCGGGTTCGCTCTCCGAAGGCTATGTCGACGGCGACATCGTCGAATGCAATTTTCACAACGGCCAATTCAATATCCGCACGGGCGAAGTGGTCTCGCCGCCGTGCATGGTGCCCGTCAAGACCTATCCGGTCGCCGTGATCGAAGGCAGGGTCACCGTTGAACTGTGAAAGCGTGACGGCGCGGTTGGGAGATGGCCCAACCGGCAGACCGGTGCGCTCGCTTTTTTAAGTTGACGACGAGGCGCCGGAACGGCTTGTTTCAGCAAAACCTTTACGACAGAGAACGGGGTTAAAACCGATAACCTCCGTGATCGCTTCGCGCCGTCGATTGCAACGGCTACTGTCGCTTCCGGGGTCGCCGTTACAATCGACAGCTTTTCCCGAACGCTTTTGTGAGTTTTGAAACTAGAATACGCTTTCCGGAGGAACGTCCCGATGATGAGAAGCAAGCCGCCGTTTCGCGCCGACGTGGTTGGCAGCCTTTTGCGCACAGCGCCGCTGAAGGAGGCGCGCGCCAAGCGCGAGAAGGGCGCAATCAGCGTCGCGCAGCTCGCCGAAGTCGAGGATCGCGAGATCGGCAAGATCATCAAAAAGCAGGCGGAGGTCGGACTGAAGCTCGCGACCGACGGCGAATTTCGCCGCTCGTGGTGGCACTTCGACTTCTACGGCATGCTCGACGGCGTCGAGATCTACGAGCTCGACCACGGCATCCAATTCCAAGGGGTGCAGACCAAGCCGCGTAGCATCCGTATTCACGGCAAGCTCGGTTTCTCGCATCATCCGATGCTCGAACATTTCGAATTCCTCAAAGCGCACACGCGCGCAACGCCGAAAATGTGCATACCGAGCCCGGCCACGCTGCACTTCCGCCTCGAGCCGCACGCCGTCACGGCCAAGGAATACGCCGATCGCGACGCCATTTTCGACGACCTGGCGGAAACCTACCGGCAGGCAATTCGCAGCTTCTACGACGCCGGTTGCCGTTATCTGCAATTCGACGATACCGCCTGGGCCTATTTATGCTCGCAGGCCGAATTGAAAAAGGCGGGCGAGCGCGGGCTCAACGCCGATCGCCTGCAGCAGGACTACGCCCGCGTAGTCAACCGCGCGCTCGAAGGCAAACCCGCCGACATGACGATCACCACGCATGTCTGCCGCGGCAATTTTCGCTCGACGTGGATTTCCGAGGGCGGCTACGAGCCGGTTGCCGAGACGCTTCTCGCCAAACTGAACTATGACGGCTATTTCCTCGAATACGACACCGCGCGCGCCGGCGGTTTCGAGCCGCTGCGGTTCTTGCCAAAAGGCGACAAGATCGTCGTGCTCGGCCTTGTCACCACCAAATCCGGCCAGCTTGAGCAAAAGGATGCCGTCAGGCGCCGCATCGAAGAAGCGGCGAAGTTCGCCCCGTTCGACCAGCTTTGCCTGTCGCCGCAATGCGGCTTCGCCTCAACCGAGGAAGGAAATGTGCTCGCCGAAGAAGAGCAATGGGCGAAGCTGCGAATGATCGTCGAGCTGGCGAAAGAGGTCTGGAGCTGAGTTCGGAGCTTGTCATCGACTACATCGGCCTAGGTCGGCGCGTCCCTCAATGACAGGGATTTCCGACTCAGTCGCTTGTGCAAATGCACCATGAACGCCATGGCGAACATGGGCGTCGCGAGGTTGACGAGCGGGATCGAGACGAAAGCGGCGATGAACAGGCCGCCGACGTAAACCATCGCGGCGTT
>DASPWC010000066.1:0-4716 GCA_035622055.1 Xanthobacteraceae bacterium
CTGAACATCGTGGCAATCGGTGCGAGCAATACCTCGGGTTGGGGCGTTGGCGAACAGAATGCCTATCCGGCGCTCCTCGAGGCTCTTCTGCGCAAGAAAGGGATCAATGCTCATGTGACCAATGCCGGGCGTCTCGGCGATGTCACCGCCGGCATGCGCAGCCGTCTTGACGCTGCGGTTCCCAAAGGCACCGATATCGTTATTCTGCAGCCGGGCGCGAACGATCTTCGCTTCTTTGGCACCAAGGAAGCGCGCGCGGCCAACATCGCCGCCATGGTGCAGCATCTGCGCACGCGCGGCATCCGCGTCATCGTTTACGATCCCGACAAGATTCCACCCGATTTTTACCAGTGGGACGGCATTCACTTTAACGCGGCCGCGCATGCGAAAATCGCGGCGATTTTAGCTGCGCAAATCGCAGCACCCGGCAAGCCCGGGGCCATCCCGGAATCGAGCCCACCGCCGTCGGCGGCGCCCAAGTAAGTCAAAGCTCAAGTAATCCCGGTTAGCAACACCGCCGCGCGTGTCATACTCACGCCGTGATTCGCGCAAGAGCGGCACGAGACATGACGGCGCACGCCATTCACCGGCCCATTTCTCATGAGACCGTGTCTCGCGAGACGGCGGCTCATCAGACCGCTCCGGCCCATCAAACAAACGCCCATCGAACCAGACCGCGTCGCGCAAATGCGCGCCGGAAAAGCATCGTCTTCACTTGGCCTTTCACCTTCAGCGTGCTGCTCGTTGCGGCCGCCACGACGTTCGTCTGCTATGCATTGTGGCCAACTTGGCCGAGCGACTCGATCGCGCTCGACGGGCCTGCGCTTCCGATCACTGTAGCCGGCGTGCTCTTCGAAATTCCTCCGGCGGCGATCCGCGAGGCGGTTCAACGCCATCCCGGGCAGCACGAACGCGTCGATCTCATGTTCGCTTGGCCATCGCTGATCCCGCCGCAAAACGAAAGCAAACCGGACACCAAACAACCGTTGAGCGCCGACACCGCAATTGCCGCGGCTGCCGAACCGGAAAAAGAGCGCCTATTCGTCACGATCGAGGGATTGAACGGCGTACTTACTCCCCTCGAGCGGTTGCGGACGATCTATCCCCGCTATGTCGAGGCGCAAGCCAGCACGGGACCCGACGGACTGGTCGTTGTGCCATTTTGCGGCGGCACGCCCTACGAAGGCGAAGACCTGGTCTATGTTGGAAACAATCCCGAACAGTTTTTCGCACGCTGCACGCGCCAAGACAACGCCGTGCCGGGAACATGTATCAACGAACGCGCGCTGGATGGAGCGGAAATCACAATGCGCTTTCCGCGGGATTGGCTGATCGAGTGGCGCAACGCCGCCGCGAACTTCGATCGGCTAACGCGACGGTTACATCCCGACAAAAAGTGACGCTACTCGAGATCCGTGCCGAGAATGGCCATCTGGAAATTGTAGGACCGCTCGTCGTCCTCATCGTCGACGAACAAGACGCCGATGAACTCATCTCCGACGTAAACCTCGGCCGAATCTTCCTTCTTCGGCCTAGGGACGACGCGGATGCGCGCGTTGCCGAATAGCTTCTTCAAATAGGTATCGAGTTTACGAACTTCCTGGACGTCCACAGCCGTCTCTCCCAACCGACGATCCGGAAATCCATCAGAGCTTCGGAAAGGATTTCCAAGGTACAATTCCGGTCCGCATAGCACGCGCGGCACGCGGCAACAATCCAATCGTCACGGCTCGTCTTGAAACATTTGATCCATCGTTCTTGCCGGCTCGGGGCAGCCGGCAACACCGATGACTTTGGCCGGGATGCCAGCCACGGTGACGTTGTTCGGTACCGGCTTGATCACGACCGAACCTGCGGCGATGCGGGCGCAGTGACCGACTTCGATATTGCCGAGAATTTTGGCGCCGGCGCCGATCATGACGCCGTACCGGATTTTCGGATGACGATCGCCGCCTTCCTTGCCGGTGCCGCCGACCGTAACGTCGTGCAACATGGAGACGTCGTCCTCGATCACGGCTGTCTCACCGACGACAAGACCCGTCGCATGATCGAGAAAGATGCCGCGACCGATCCGCGCCGCCGGATGGATGTCACATTGAAACACCGCCGATGCGCGGCTTTGCAGGTAGAGCGCGAAGTCGCGACGGCCCTTGCTCCAGAGCCAATGGGCCAAACGGTAGGTTTGGATGGCGTGGAAGCCCTTGTAATACAGTAGGGGCTCGATCAGACGACGGGTCGCAGGATCGCGGTCGGCAGTGGCCATAATATCCGCCCGCAAGGCCTCGCCGATGACCGGAACGTCTTCCAAGGCGTCCGCATAGGCCTGCCGGATCAGTTCGCCGGACAATGACGGATGATCAAGCCGACTGGCGAGCCGATAGGCAACCGACGCCTCAAGCGTGTCGTGGTGAAGGACGACCGAATAGATGAAGGCGGCGAGCTCTGTCTCGCGCCGGACGATCTCCTCGGCTTCGCGGCGGATCCGCCCCCAGACCGGATCAAGCTTATCGAGCGCTGGCCTTATTTGATGCTGCGCCATCACAGTGTCTCCCCGCAAGTAGCGGAACCTACTATCATATCTGGCCACGGCATAGCGAAAACGAGCATGCCTCGGTTATCAGCCAGTGGCCTAACGTTTCTAGGTCAGCGGCCTAGTCATGACCCGCTTAGCCAGGAATTCCAGCACGCCGTTCTTAAAGACTTTGTCACCGATGGCCAACATGTGGTCCCGGTCAGGAATGACAAGGGCCTGCGCTCCCGGAATGAGCGCGGCAAGTTCGAGCGGCGAACCCGCGATGCGATCCTCGCTGCCGACCGCGACCAGGAGCGGGACTGCAATAAGTCCAACTTCGGCAGGGCTGAGCGTCTGGCGCGAGCCGCGCATGCAGGCGGCCAAGGCCAACAGATCGGATTTGGTGTGCTCGGCAAAGGCGCGGAACATGTAAGCCGTCGGATCCCTAACATCGGCGAGCGACGGCGCTTCCAGCGCCGCGGCGATTGATTCCGGTAGGCCAACGCCTTCGACCAACCGAATGCCGAGACCGCCGAGCACCGCCGAACGCACTCGTTCGGGATGCTTCAGCGCCAGAAACGCAGCGACCCTCCCACCCATCGAATAGCCAAGAACGTCGGCACGAGTCAGCGCAAGGTAATCGAGTAGCGCCCGGACATCCTCCGCCATGATCGCACTGTGGTAGGCCGCTGGCTCGTAAAGCTTGCTGGATTGGCCGTGACCGCGATTGTCGAGTGCAATGGCTCTGCGTCCGGCGCGCACAAGCGTCGTGACCCAGCCTGGAGCGACCCAGTTCACCTCCTTGTTCGACGCGAAGCCATGCACAAGTACAACCGGCTCGCCTGTTCCTTCATCCAAGAAGGCGATTTCGACTCCGTCATGCGTAAACTGCGGCATGCGGAGACCATACGATCGGATCGCCCAGGCAGGAAGATGTCAGAAAGGCTGGTGATGTCGCCGGCGGATCAGCTAGGTTTGCGTGACTTGTAGCGGGAGGAACATCATGCACCGAGCATGGCTTGCCTGCTTCGCAGCCCGAATTGCTTTTTCAGTACTTTCTAGCAACGTCGCGCAAGCCCAAATTTCGGACGGCGTTGTGAAAATCGGCGTGCTCACCGACTTGTCAGGACCGGCGGCAACGGCAACGGGTCTCGGCTCCGTCACCGCCGCGCAAATGGCCGTCGACGATTTCGGCGGCAAGGTCCTGGGCGAACCGATCACGGTAATTTCCGCCGATCATCAAATCAAACCCGACGTCGCGGCGGGAATCGCGCGGCAATGGTACGACGCCGACCAGGTCGATTTGATCGTCGACGTGCCGGTCTCCGCGGTTGGTCTGGCCGTTCAACAGGTCGCGAATGATCGCAAGAAACTCTTCATCGCCCATTCGACCGGCACGGCCGATTTCCACGGCAAGTTCTGCTCGCCCTATACGATACAATGGGTGTTCGACACCCATGCGCTTGCTGTCGGAACGGCTCAGGAAGTGGTCAAGCGCGGAGGTGATACGTGGTTCTTCCTCACCGCCGACTATGCGTTCGGCCATTCGTTGGAGCAAGATGCCACGCAAGTGATCCTTCAGAACGGCGGCAAAGTGATCGGGGCGGTCTCGCACCCGTTCGCCACGCCCGATTTGTCCTCGTTCATTCTCCAGGCACAGGCTTCCAAGGCCAAGATCATCGGGCTCGCCAGCGGTCCGCCCGACAATGTCAACGCGATCAAGCTAGGCGGTGAGTTCGGCATTTTCAGCGGCGGTCAGCAGATGGCGGGACTGCTGGTGCTGATCACCGATATTAACGCGCTCGGCCTCAAGGCGGCGCAGGGATTGCTGCTAACCACCTCGTTCTATTGGGACATGGACGACAAGACGCGGGAATGGTCGAAGCGCTTCTTCGCCAAGATCAACCGCATGCCGACGATGTGGCAGGCCGGCGTTTATTCGTCGGTGATGCACTACCTCAAGGCGATTGAAGCGACCGGCACCGACGATCCGCTGAAAGTGGCCGCAAAAATGCGCGACATGCCTGTTGAGGATTTCTTCGCGCGCAACGGCCACTTGCGAAAAGACGGGCTGATGGTGCACGACCTCATTTTGGTGCAGGTCAAAAAGCCGGAAGAATCGAAATATCCCTGGGACTATTACACAATCCTCACACACATCCCCGGAGAACAGGCGTTCGGTCCGCCCAGTTCCGCTTGTCCGC
>DASPWC010000067.1:0-3993 GCA_035622055.1 Xanthobacteraceae bacterium
GAAGGCCGACAGCGGCTGATCGAGCAATTGCAGAAGCAATGCGCGATTCACGCTGTCATGGCCGACCAGCACGACGGTTTCTTCGGGATTGCGGGCAAGCACCATGCGCAGCGCGTTTGCCACCCGCGCCATCAGGTCCTGCAGCGACTCGCCGTTGGGGAACCGCACCAGATGCGGAGTGGCAAACCAGGCGGTGAACAGCGCGGGGTCTTGCGCTTGCGCTTCGCTAAAGCTTTTGAATTGCCACGCGCCGTAGTCGATGTCGTTAAGGTCGTCGCAGGTCTTTGCGCCGGCGCCGGTCGCCTTGGCGATTGCGGCGGCCGTCTCGATGCAGCGTTCCATCGGACTCGTATAGATCTGGCTTGGACGAAAAGCGCCGGCGATGCGCTCCGCCAGCGACGCGGCTTCGGCGCGCCCGCGCTTTGTCAGCGGCAGCTGCTGCCGGCCGCGAAACCGCTCGGGCCTGATACCTTCGACATGGCCGTGCCTGGTCAAAACGATTTTGGTCATGCCAGGCACATCATGCCCAGTTCAGTCGAGTGAGGATGGCGCGGCCCATGACCCACTCCTTGTCTTCGTTCGAGAGAAAATCGAGCGTCTCGGTGAAATGTGTGATGCGCTGGCGGTACGTCGCCTTGCGAAACGAATTTGTGAGATCCGTTCCCCAATAGCACCGGCGCGGCCCGAAGGCGTCGAACAGACGGCGGATATGCACCGTCATGTCGCGGAACGGATAGGACTCGGAGGAATAGAATGGAGTTGTCGATAGTTTCACCGATACGTTCGGATATTTGGCGAGAGCGGCGGTTTGCTTGACCCCCTCCGTGAGTTTTCCTTCCCTGACGATGTCTCCGGTTACGCCGAGATGGTCCGCGATCATCGCCAATCGCGGATGCAGCTCGGCGACCTTGGCGAAGGGTTGCATCGGCGCTCCGTAAAACATGACCGGCAAACCATACTTCTCGGCGAGCGGCCAGAACCAATCGACGCTGCCGTCGTCGAGCCAGCGCCACTGCGGCGGGTGAAACGTCAGCCTTATGCCGAGCATGCCGGGCTGCTTCCTCCAGTCCGGCAACAGCTTCGCGACATTCGGATTGTTGACCGGAATGCGGCCCATGACCGCAAAGCGCGCCGGATGCTTGCGCACGGCCTCAAGCGCGTAATCGTTGCGATCCCCTTCCCAGGACGGCGGTACGATAACGGCGCGATCGACGCCGGCTTCGTCCATCATCGGCACGAGCTGTTCGATTGAAAACGGTTCCGGGAGTTGGGCCACCCGGTTCGGCAACCAAGGCCGGTCGGGCGCATTGGCCTTCCACAGATGAACTTGAGCGTCGACAATCATTTCACTATTCCCGGATTTTCCACGGAATTGCGGCGCGACGGGCTTGGTCGCGATCGGATTATCGGATCACAGGCGCCGGAGCGGAAGCGACCAGGCGAGCAGCGCTCCCATGCCGGTGAATGCGGCGATGGTGAGAAAGGCGGCGCGAAATGCGTCGCCGATTTGGGCGTGAACGATGGCCTGCTGCGCGGGCGGCAGGCTTGCGATGACGTCCGGACCCCGCTCGATGATACTCCCGAACAGGCCAGCGGTGCTGCGGTCGGTGGTGGTCAGAATCGAAAACAGGATGGCGGCAACGGAAGCCGTGCCGAAGGCGGCGCCGACCGAGCGCGAAAACTGCACCATGGCAGCGCCAGTCCCGAGCAGAAGCGGGCCCGACACCGCCTGAACGGTTACCTGAACGACGCCCATTACGGTGCCCATGAACAGTGCGATGACGCAGAAAGCCCAGGATAGTTGCGCGGGCGTGAGATGCTGCGCCGAAAATGCGATCGCCACCAGTCCTATAGTCGCGGCTACGAGGCCGAAGGTCGGGAATACCGCCGTGCGGCCGGTTCTGGTCACCATCTGCCCCGTAAACATCGAGCCGATCCCGATGCCGGCGGTCAGCGGCAGCAAGATCAACCCAGTCTCCGCGGGGGAGGCGCCCCGCACCGCGCGCAAATAGATCGGCAGGAACGTGATCAGAGAAACAAGCGCCGCGCCATGGCACGCGGCCATCATGTCGGCGCGCCAAATCGAAGCTTGCCTGAACAACCGCGGCGGGATGAGCGGCGAGGTGGTAATGCGTTCTTGCCACGTCAAAAGGCCCAGCGACACTAGTCCAAACGCCAGAAGCCCGAGCGCCATGGGGAGCGCGTTCAACTGCATGCGCTGTACTTGTTCGAGCGCGAGAATGACGGGTCCGACAAACAGGATGAACAGCACCAAGCCGGGCGAGTCGAATGTGGTGCGGCGGCGATCGCCCTGGCGCGGCGGAATGCGAAACACGAATAAGACGGCGATCAGGCCGAGCGGAACGTTGATCAGGAATATCGATTGCCAGCCGAACGCCTGCGTGAGATAGCCGCCGGCCACGGGGCCGAAAGTATTCGAACTCACCGCCACGCCGGCGAGATAGCCTTGGTAGCGGCCGCGCTCGCGCGGCGGAATAGCTTCCCCAATCAGCGCCTGCGACAGCGTCATCAGGCCGCCGCCGCCGAAACCCTGCACCACGCGAAACGCGGTCAAAAGTACGATCGTCGGTGCCAGCGCGCAGAGTACCGATCCCAGCATGAATATCCCGAGCGCCACGAACATCATCAGGCGTCGTCCGAAGGTGTCGCCGAGACGGCCGTAAACGGGGGCCGCGATGGTATTTGCGATCAGGTAGGAAACGACGACCCACGAAGCGCGCTCGATCTCGCCCAAACTCGAGGCAATCGCCGGCAACGCGGTGGCGACGATCGTTTGATCCGCCACCGCAAGAAACATCGGCAGCATGATCGGAGGAAACACGGTGAGAAATTGCGATCCCGCCGTCTGTACCTTCACCTTCGGGGCGATGTTGCCGGCTTGTGCAGAGGCGTCGGCCGAATTCGCAACAGCTGGGCTTGCGGTTTGGGTCGGCGGCGGCGAATCGTTGGCGGCCTGCGGACGGTTGATCGACTCATTCATTGTGAACGCCAGCCACATAGTTCGCAAAATACGCCGGTCGTCGCGTGGGCAGCCGGCAAGATGGTTGTTTGCGGCCAATCTCCCACGTCTTGTGGCCGGGAGTCACGGCGGAATTCGATGCTGGCCGCGGCCGTCCCCGCGCTTTAGTGCAGGAAGGTATCGGATCGGTGAAAACGCGAAATGTTCAAAATGTCATTTGCCGCGGTGACAAAAACCGGCCGCCCGAAGGCGGCCGGGCAGATCCGAATCAGCAACCGCATTTAGCCGACGTAGGCGACGCGTTCCTGTTCGCGCGCTTCTTCCGCGCTGGCGGGTTGAGCGGGCAATTGCAGAACGCTTGCGGGTTGGCCTTCGCACAACAAGGTCAACAGCACGATGCGCCCATCGGGAAATTCAAGTGCGTCGTGATGGGCGGCCGCCTTGTCTTTGTTAACCTGTCGGAAGATGGCCGTCCGGTAGCCGACGGTCTTTGTCTTCCAGCCGAGCAAGCCTGCGGGCAGGCATGCTACCTCGTTTGCGAAAGCGAGCTCGGTCCCCGGCATGATGCATACCGCCAAACCGGGGTCGTCCGCCGTGGAGAATCCGCGGGTTCCTGTCCCGAAATCGCGGGTCACGAGCTTATCGCCGACTTTTGCAGGACGCGAGCGCACGCTTTGAAGGCTAAAGTCACACATTGGCGACTCCTTTCATCCCGGTCTTCTCGTCCGGGGCTTCCCGTGGCAAGCCCCCCAGCCCACCGATAACCCTTTCAAGCAAAAATGGTGCCGTTGCGGCAGCAGCAACGGACATTTCGGCGCTGCATAGCGGCCGTGCAGCCAACGAGGCCGCTTCACGCGACGTAACGCCTCAGTAACGCACGAAAATTCGATCAAGGAGCGCGCATGCTGCCAGCGGATCGGGCACATTTTTCATCGGCCTGCCTCAGGCGCAGGCGTTCGGCATTGCGGCCAAAGCGCAGACTTGGCGCTCTCTAAAATTTATTCGACCGTTAT
>DASPWC010000068.1:0-7752 GCA_035622055.1 Xanthobacteraceae bacterium
AGCACGCCGACCGTTCTGGTCGTGGGATTGCGATCGCCGCGCGGATGAACTTGGCCGAACGGATAGCCGCGGCGGGCAAGCTCGATCGTCATATCCTCGACGGTTTTCTCGACCGCCTCGCCGTTGTAAATCTGGCCGCCCCGCATCAGCAATACTGGACGTAGCGAATCGGAATTGACGGCGCGGACGTTGGATTGAATGTCGATGGCGCCGAAGTGGTAGAGCGGCCCTTCCTCGATGGTGAAGGTGACGATGAAACCCTTCCTGGCGGGATCGTAGACGCCGGTGGCGGAAACGACCTGCACGTCAGCGTAGCCGTGCTTGAGATAAAACCGCCGAATGAGATCGCGGTCGGCCTCGATGCGGTCGGGATCGTAGACGTCGGTTGTCTGCAGAAAGCTCAAGAACGTCGTCTCGGCGGTCTTAATCACCTCTTTGAGCCGCCAGTCCGAATAGGCTTTATTGCCGACGAAAATGATGGATTTGATACCGGTCTTTTCGCCCTCGTTGATCTCGAAGACGAGATCGACCCGGTTATTCGCGCGATCAATGATCTTCGGCACCACGGTCACGTCAAATCGGCCGTTGCGCTGGTAGATTTCGAGGATGCGCTGCACGTCGGCTTGCACGGACGCGCGCGATAATGAGCCGCGTTCCTTGGACTGAATTTCCTGGAGCAGCTGCTCGTCCTTGAGCCGGTGGTTGCCCTCGAATGCGATCTTATTGATGACCGGCGCTTCAACCACCGTGACAATCAATTTGCCGCCCGACTGTGAAATCCGGACGTCTTGAAAGAGGCCCGTCCCGTAAAGCGCCTTCAGGGCCGCATCGATCTTGGCGGCGTCCAGGCGTTCGCCCGGCGCCAATTTGAAATAGGAACGAACCGTATCGGCTTCGACACGGCGGTTGCCTTCGACCACGATGGTGGTTGCGCCCACGCCGGTTTCAGGCGGCGCGGCAATGACGACGCCCGGCGCGAGGCCAATAATGGCCGCCCCGAGGAGCACGCCGGCCACGACCAGCCCCCGTATACCCCGCACACAAATGCCCATGCGCAAAGCGCCCTTGTTACCCCTCGTGGCCGCCCCCACTGGTGGGCGAAAACGCCGTCCTCGTCCTTGCGCGCGATAGAAATTCCGTCGGTTTTTCTGCCACTTCTAGTCCCCCGCCGCAATCACCCCCTGATTGGGCCCCGCTCCCGACTCGCCCATTAGGACGTCGTCAAATGTACGATATCGTTGAAAGTCGCAAATATCATCAACATCACGACGATTGCGAGGCCGATGCGAAAACCCACTTCCTGAGCCCTTTCCGACAGCGGACGGCCGCGCACAGCTTCGATGCCATAGAACAAAAGGTGACCGCCATCGAGGAGAGGAATCGGAAACAGGTTGAGTAGACCGATCGAAACCGAAAGCACGGCAGCAAGATGGATGAGTGCGACGAATCCGATGGTTGCAACCTGGCCTGAAATCTGCGCGATGCGAATCGGGCCACCGAGTTGATCGGCCGCCTCGCGCCCTACGATAACGCCGCCGATATAGCTGAGCGTCCGGTCGACCACGAACCAGGTTTCCTCTCCGCCCATCCAGATCGCTTGAATTGGCGAGACTGGCTGGTATTTCACATCGCCCGGCGCCATGGATCGGCTGATGCCCAAAATCCCGATCCGATGCATATTGCCGAAACCGTCCTTCACCTCTTTGAGATCGGGCGTGGCTTTTAAGACGACAGGCGAGCCGTTGCGGTCCACCTTGACGGTCAGGGTCTCGCCCGCGCTTTCGCTGACGACACGTTGCATGTCGGCAAAATTATCGATCGGCTGGTCATTGATTGCGACGACGACGTCGCCCTGCTGAAATCCAGCCGTCGCTGCGGCGCTGCCAGCTTGCACGGCGTCTACCCGTGCACTCATGGTTTGTTTGCCGTAAATTCCGAATATCGCGGCGAAAATTATGATGGCGAGCAGAAAATTGGCGAGCGGACCGGCCACAACGATTGCCGCGCGTTTGATGACTGGCTGAAAGTGAAAGCTCAGTGCCCGCTCATCCGCAGGCATGGACTCCAAACTGCGTCTATCCGGGGTACTGCCCGCATTCTCGTCGCCGAAAAACTTCACATAGCCGCCGAGCGGGATCGCTGCGATCTTCCATCGGGTGCCGTGACGGTCATTGAAACCCACAAGTTCGGGCCCAAATCCGATCGAAAACACCAAAACCCGCACACCGCACAGCCGGGCGACGAGGAAATGCCCCAATTCATGGACGAACACCACCAAGCTGAGGACGAACAAAAAGGGGACGAGGTAGCCGACGACGCCCCCGCCAAATGCATGCAAATGCGATAAAATATATGACCCCATGATGCGCGCCTGCGGTCTCCCGAATTATCCCCACGTACGGCCTTTGAATTAGGATGCCATTACGGCAATTTCGGGCAAGAGGTTGGCCGCGAATGTTCTCGCATTATGGTCAATATCGAGGGCTTCTTCCACCGACTGCGGTTCGGCCGTTTCACCCCTGCGTTGAGCGTCTTCTAACGTTGCGTCGACCAGGGCCGGAATACCGCCGAAATCCAACCGTCCCGCGATGAATTCGCGGACCGCGATCTCGTTCGCCGCATTCAATACCGTCGGCGCCGCCCCGCCGGCCGCAAGGGCCCGTCGCGCGATGGCAAGCGCTGGGAAACGGAGCACGTCGGGCTCCTCGAAGTTCAGCGCCGCCAGGCGCGCCAGATCCAGCCGTGGCGCAGGCGTTCCCATTCGGACCGGCCAGGCCAGACAATGTGAAATGGGAATGCGCATATCAGGCGAGCCCAGTTGCGCGATTACCGAACCATCGCGGAATTCGACAAGGCCGTGGACGATCGATTGCGGATGAACGACCACATCCAGTTCACCGGGCGCCAAGCCGAACAGGTGATGCGCTTCGATGAGTTCGAGACCTTTATTCATGAGCGTGGCGGAATCGATCGTCACTTTCGGGCCCATCGACCAGGTCGGATGCTTCAATGCCTGCTCGACCGTCACTTTGCGAATGGCCTCAAGCGGCCAAGTCCGAAATGGCCCGCCGGAAGCCGTCAGGATGATGCGCCGAACGTCCTGCCGGCGCCCGGCGCTCAGCGCCTGGAAGATCGCGTTATGTTCGGAATCGACCGGTAAGACCGTAGCACCGCTTGCCGCGGCCCGGCGCATGAAAAGGCCGCCCGCACAAACCAGACATTCCTTGTTGGCGAGCGCGACGGTAGCGCCCCGTTCAGCAGCGGCCAAAGTGGGGGCGAGACTCGCTGCGCCGGTGATCGCCGCCATGACCCAATCGGCGGGCCGTTGCGCAGCCTCGACGATTGCAGCCTCACCGGCGGCGGCCTCGATGCCCGAATCCGCGAGTTCGGCTTTGAGTTCACCGTATCCACTAGGATCGGCAACTGCCGCAAAGCGCGCGCCAAGCTCGCGCGCAAGACGCGCAAGTGCGCTGGCGTTGCGATGCGCGGTTATCGCCTCGACAGTGTAGCCATCGCGTTCGCGACGCAGCAGATCGACGGTACTGGACCCAATCGACCCAGTGGCGCCGAGCAGCGTTACCGAGCGCGGCATGCCCATCGGCTCGGTCTTTGCCGGTGACGGCTTCTGTTTCATCGGCCTACTCGCAAGCCACTACCATACCAGCAAGCCCTGTGCGGATGCAGCCATTCCAAACCGCAATGCGCCAACCACAAGCGCCAACAAAGCGGCGACAAGAAAGCCATCCACGCGGTCCATCATGCCGCCATGACCCGGAATGAGAGCACCGGCATCTTTGGCGCCGAATCGCCGTTTGACCCAAGATTCAAACAAGTCGCCCCCCTGGGCCGCTATTGACAGTACCAAGGCTAGAAATCCTGCCACTATGGGATTGGTTCCGCTCGCATAGGCGACCAGGGCCCCGGCGGCAACCCCCCCGATCACGCCACCGATGGCGCCGGCCCAGGTCTTCTTGGGACTAAGCCCGGGCCACAGAAGCGGGCCCCCCGCCGAGCGTCCGACCAAATAGGCAAAAACATCGGTGGCCCAAACCGTTGCGAACAGGAAAACGAGCGCCGCAAATCCCATTTGCGGGTCGCTGCGCAAAACGACCGGGCTGATTAGCGCGATCCCGGCATAGACGACGCCGGCGGCCGCCCAAAGCGCTGGGTTTGCGGCGGTGTGGGCGCGCCGCAACGCTCGCACCAGGGCGCCCGCGCAAACTGCGCCGATCGCTATTGCTCCGATCGCCGCGGCGGGTTCGCCCTCACGCGCAAGGAAGGCCGCGAAGATCAACGCGGCTAGTCCGGGAGCGAGAATGCCGAAATCGGCGTTACGCACCACGAGTAAAGTCCATTCCCAAAGGACGAGACCGGCGGTAAGCGTGCAGGCGGCAACAAAAATCCAGCCGCCGAAATACGCAGCCAGAATCGCAATCGGCCCAAGTACCAAAGCGGATGCAGCGCGACGCGCGAAATTTTTTGGTTCTTCTGGGATGAGCCCCGCTTCTGCGCCGGGGTCCGGATCGTGCCACTTGCGAATGATCACGATCCTATCTGAGCGGCCAGCCCACCGAAGCGACGCTCGCGCCGGCGATATTCCGCGATCGCGCCCTCAAGCGCCGATTGATCGAAGTCGGGCCAATTGATCGGCACAAAAATGAGCTCGCTGTAGGCCGCCTGCCAAAGCAAAAAATTCGAAAGGCGCTGCTCGCCGCTCGTGCGGATGATCAGGTCGGGATCGGGCAGGTCGGGTGCATCGAGATGGTGCCCAAGAAGCTCCGGCGTGATTTCCTCGATCGACAGCCGACCCGCGGCAACTTCTTGCGCGAGTCGCCGCGCGGCGCGCGCGATTTCCTGCCGCGCGCCGTAATTGAACGCAACGACCAATGTGAGACCGTCATTGCGCCGCGTGAGGTTTTCCGCTTCCTCAAGGAGACCGCGAATATCGGGGGCCAAATCCTCGCGTTCGCCGATGACGCGCACTCGCACATTGTTCTTGTGGAGGTCGGCAAGATCGTTGCGGATGAAGCGCCGCAGCAACGACAACAAGTCTCGGACTTCCGACGGCGGCCGCGACCAGTTCTCCGAACTGAAAGAGAAGATCGTGACAACGGCGATACCGAGGTCGCCCGCCGCGCGCACCGTTTTGCGCAGGGCCTCCACCCCGCGCCGGTGACCCTCCACGCGCGGTAAGCCGCGCGCGGCCGCCCAGCGTCCGTTGCCGTCCATGATGATCGCGATATGCCGCGGCATATCGAAGCCGCCGTCTTCCCCGCGCAACGGCTGCGTCACCTTGCTCCTCGATGTAGCCGCGTCGCTCAAATCGTCATGATCTCCTTTTCCTTGCCGGCCAAAAGCTTCTCGACTTCGGCAATGGTCGAGTCGGTCGCCTTCTGCACTTCATCGGAGTGACGATTGTGTTCGTCTTCGCTGATCTTGTGATCCTTTTCGAGTTTTTTCAGCAGATCGAGGCCGTCGCGGCGAACATGCCGCACCGCCACCCTCGCCCCCTCGGCGTATTTGTGGGCAACCTTGGCGATCTCCCGCCGCCGCTCCTCATTGAGCTCGGGAATACGCAGCCGCAAGACCTGTCCTTCGGTCGAAGGCGTCAATCCAAGTTTGGCGGCCGATATCGCCTTTTCCACGGCGTGCACCATCGAGCGATCCCACACTTGGACGTTCAGAAGTCGCGGCTCCGGAACGCTGATCGTAGCGAGCTGATTGAGCGGCATGTGCGTGCCATAGGCCTCGACCTGAACGTGGTCCAGCAACGCTGTCGAAGCCCGTCCGGTGCGTAGTCCCGAAAGCTCTTGCTTTAAAGAAGCGATCGCGCCTTGCATGCGGCGCTTAAGATCGTTCATGTCGAATGTCATCGCTGCCATGGTACCCTCCTGGCGCTCCCCCGCCGCAACCACTCGCGTCCGTCTCTTCGTTCTCCCTTTGCGGGTGCGCCGCTAGCCGACGGCGGTGAAGTGCCCTTTACCGCACAAAATATGCTCGATCGCGCCCTGCTCACGGATCGAAAAGACGATGATAGGCATGCGGTTTTCTTGAGCAAGCGCGAACGCCGTTGCATCCATGATTTTTAAACGCCGATCCAACGCTTCCTGGTGGTCGAGGCGGCTGTATCGCGTCGCTTTGGGATCTTGCTTGGGGTCGGCGGTATAAACGCCGTCGACGTCGGTTGCCTTTAGTACCGCGTCGCATTCCATTTCGGCGGCGCGCAGAATAGCCGTCGTGTCTGTCGTGAAGTAGGGATTGCCGGTGCCGCCGGCAAAGACAATGATCCGGCCATCTTCAAGATGGCGCAGCGCCCTTTGGCGTTCGTAGGTCTCGCAGACCTGCGGCATGGTGAGCGCGGACATCGCGCGAGCGCTGGCGCCCGCTCGTTCGATCGCTGCCTCCAGGACAAGGGCGTTCATGACTGTGGCGAGCATCCCCATGGCGTCAGCGGTCGGGCGCGATAGGCCGTCTTCGGAGACCTTGGCGCCGCGCAAGACATTTCCGCCGCCAACAACCACGCCCAGGCCAATGCCAAGCCGGTGCGCGGCGACGAGGTCGCCGGCAAAGCGATCGATCGTCGGTTGATGAATGCCGAATTTTTCCGGGCCGCTCAGCGCCTCACCGGAGAGCTTGACGATCACGCGACGGTATTTCGGCTTCGCCATCGGGATATCCCAGCCCCTCGCCGCCCATTTCCGCAAGGATAGGGCTACCGTATTTGCCGCCGCAACCCAACACAGGTGTTCGCGCTAGCGCTTGCGATCGCGCTAGTGCTTACCGGCGAGCGACGCGACCTCGCCGCCAAAGTCCCCGCTCGGGCGCTCAATACCTTCGCCAAGGGCGAAGCGGACAAATCCGGCAATCTTGATAGGCGCCCCGGCCTTGGCCTCGGCCTCCTTCACTGCCTGTGCGACACTCTTTTTGTCGTCGAAGATAAAGCCCTGATCGAGAAGGCAGACTTCCTTGTAGAAAGTCTTCAAGCCCGATTCGACGATCTTCTCGATCACGTTGGCGGGTTTGCCTTGCGCTTTGGCCTTGTCTGTCAGAACGCCCTTCTCGCGCTCGATGGTCGCGGGATCCAACCCCGATGGGTCGATAGCCTGCGGATTGGCCGAAGCGACATGCATCGCCACCATTCGTCCGAAAGCCTTCAGTTCGTCGGCCTTGCCGGCCGATTGAAGCGCGACGATCACGCCGATCCGGCCTAAACCGTCAGTCACGGAATTGTGCACGTAGCTTGCGATCACGCCCTTGCCGACCGAAAGCGAGGCCGCGCGGCGCAGCGTCATGTTCTCGCCGACCTTGGCGATTGTCTCAGCGATCGCTTCATTGATGGTCGTAGAGCCGACCTTCGCGGCAAGAATTTTATCCACGTCGGAGCCTGCGTCGAGCGCTGCACTCGCGATCATCTTCACCAGGCCCTGAAACAGGTCGTTGCGCGCGACGAAATCCGTTTCCGAGTTGACTTCGACCAGGATTCCCTTGGTCGCTGCTACCGCGACACCGATAAGTCCCTCCGCCGCCACGCGGCCCGCTTTCTTGGCCGCCTTCGAGAGGCCCTTTTTGCGCAGCCAATCGACGGCGGCCTCGAGATTGCCGCCGGTCTCCCTGAGCGCCGCCTTGCAATCCATCATGCCGGCTCCGGTCTGATCGCGGAGCTCTTTCACCATGGACGCGCTGACATTCGTCGTCATTGCTGAAAGCCTCTAAACTTCCTCGGCCGTCAGTTCCTTGGCCTTGGCAATCCAG
>DASPWC010000069.1:0-3989 GCA_035622055.1 Xanthobacteraceae bacterium
GATCGAGGAGGAATTGCACGCGACCTATTGGGAGAGCCTCGATCAAATGCTCGCCCGGATGGATATCATCTCGATCAATTGTCCGCATACGCCGGCGACGTATCACCTGCTTTCGGCGCGCCGGCTCAAACTGATCCGCCCTGAAGCCTACATGGTCAATACCGCGCGCGGCGAGGTAATTGACGAGAATGCATTGGCGCGTTTGATCGAGACTGGGGACATTGCCGGCGCCGGCCTCGACGTATTCGAACACGAACCGGCGGTGAATCCCAAGCTCGTCAAGCTTGCGCGCGCCGGTAAGGTCGTCTTGCTGCCGCATCTCGCCTCCGCCACGCTTGAAGGGCGCGTCGACATGGGCGAGAAGGTCATCATCAATATCAAGACTTTCCTCGACGGGCATCGCCCGCCCGACCGCGTTTTGCCATCGATGTTGTAAAGCCAGGCGTCGATCCGAGCGATGCATTGCCACAATTTTGTTCTGCGGGGCTTTGTTGGTCTCGCGATCGCCGGCCTTCTCGTGCTGCCGCGCGCGGCGCTCGGGGATGAGCATGGCACCGAGAGAAATATTCTTCATGCCCAGCGCGTTGTCGCTCAAAACGGCATGGTGGTGGCGCAAGAGGCGCTCGCGGCACGCGTCGGCGCCGACATCCTCGAAAAGGGCGGCGATGCAATCGATGCCGCGGTCGCGGTCGGCTTTGCGCTCGCCGTGAGCTATCCGCGCGCCGGCAATATCGGCGGCGGCGGTTTCATGGTGATTCATCGCGCTGACGGCGGCGACACGGCCATCGACTACCGCGAGACCGCGCCGCAAGGCATCAATGCCAAGAGTTTCCTGGATGCAGCGGGCAATGCCGATCCGCAAAAATCGCGCGAATCAGCGCTTGGCATCGGCGTGCCGGGCACGGTCGCCGGTCTCGCGCTTGCCGAGGAAAAATACGGGTCCGGAAAATTCAGTCTGGCCGAATTGATCGCACCCGCGATTGCGATGGCGCGAGACGGAATCGTCGTCACCGACAACGCGGAGGAATCGGTATCCAGCGTGCATGCAAGAGTGGCGCGCTGGCCGGCATCGGCGAAGATTTTTCTAAGAACGGACGGCAGCGCGCTCGCTGTGGGCGATCGGCTCGTTCAGAGCGATCTTGCCGACACGCTTGAAACAATTGCGCGCCAGGGCCCGCGGACTTTCTACGAGGGACCGGTCGCCCAGAAGATCGCGGCCGCTGTGCAGGCGGCCGGCGGCGTCATGACCACCGACGACCTGAAAAACTACCAGGCGACCGAGCGCGCGCCCTTGCGCGGCACCTATCGCGGCTATGAACTTGTTTCGATGCCGCCACCGTCGTCCGGAGGTGTCGAACTTATCGAGATGCTCAACATCCTGGAAGGTTACGATCTCGCCCACGACGATGAACCGCTGCGGCTTCATTTGATGATCGAAGCGATGAAGCGCGCCTATGCCGATCGCGCGTTGTTTCTCGGCGACCCGGACAAGGTGGAAAATCCCGTCGCGCGCCTTACGTCGAAGAGCTACGCCGCCGATTGGCGCGCCACGATCGATCCTGCGCGCGCAACGCCGGCCGCCGACATTCGCGCCGGCGGTGTCGTTCAGCCGGAGGGCCGCAACACGACGCATTACTCGGTCGCCGATCGCTTCGGCAATGCAGTTGCCAATACCTACACGCTCAACTTCAGCTATGGCGTCGGCCTGGTCGCGGAAGGCGCCGGCGTGTTGCTGAACAACGAGCTCGACGATTTCGCCGCCAAGCCCGACGCGCCAAACGCCTATGGCCTCACCGGCGCCGAAGCTAATGAGCCGGGCCCCGGCAAGCGTCCGCTATCGTCGATGACGCCGACGATCGTGGTCAAGGACGGCAAGCCGTTTCTGGTCACCGGCTCGCCGGGCGGCAGCCGCATCACCACCACGGTGCTGCAGGTGATCGCCGACGTCATCGATCGCGGCATGAATATCGCGGAAGCGGTCGCGGCGCCGCGCGTGCACGACCAATGGATGCCGGACCAGGTCTATGCCGAGCCGGGACTTTCCGAGGACCTGATCGCGGCGCTGCAGGCGCGCGGCGACAACGTCGTTCCACAGCGGCCGTTCACGTCGGCCAATTCGATCATGATCACGCCGGAAGGCTTTGTCGGCGCCGCCGACCCGCGCACGCGCGGCGCGCTCGCCGTCGGATTTTGAATTCACTCAGTGATGCCAACCTAACGCGAATTTTCCGGGTGGTCCGGGTGGCTCGCGGTCGATGCCAGCGCCATGACCGCGACCGCGCACAGCGCCACTGGGACAAAGCCGGCAATCGGCGTGTGGGTGAGATCCCACAGCCAGCCTGCGGCGATCGACAGCACCATGGCGATGCTGTAGCTGATCGTAAACATGCCGGCCGAGGTGCGGGGGACATCGTCGGGCGCGCTGAGCACCGAAGGCAGCGCCAAACCCAGGACAAGAATGGCGGTGGTGACAAAGCCCAGGACACCGGCCCAAAAGACCATCCAGGCGGCATTCGCCGTCATGATGCCGATGAGGCTGAGAAGCGACAGCGCGCCGGCGACGACATAGGCCCAAGGCTGTTTCACAAGCCGTCCGGCAATGGCGATCATCACCAGCGAGGAGGGCAGCTGGCAGAAATTCTCCGCCGTCAGCGCGCTTGAAATCAGGTCGGGCCGGCCTGCCGCGGTAAGAAAATCCGGCAGGAAGGCGTTGGTGACGAAATACATCGCATTGACGCTGCCGAGGATGCCGCCGAGCCGCCAGATCAGCGGCCGCCGCCAATCCGGCCACCACAGGCGCCGCGCGGCCGCCGCGCCGTTGCCGGTGTCCGGGCGCGGTGCGCAGGCAAAGACCAGCAAAGCGGTGGCGAAAACCGGAAGCGACCAGACGACGAAGTTCAGTCGCCAGCTGTTGTTGACGAGCGGCAGCACCAGCGGAATGGTCAGCGCCACCGCGATCGTTTCGCCGGCCAGGAGCCCGTTGGTGTAAAGGGCGGTGGCAAATCCGATCCGCCGCGGAAACCAGTTTCGCACCAAGGGCGGCAACGCCGGCTGCATGATGGAAACGCCGCCGGCCATGATCGCGGTCGCCGCATAAAGCATGGCTGCGTTGGGCAGCGCCGCGCGCGCGATCGAGCCCACCGCATTGAAGAGGAGCCCGATGACGAGCGCCGGTATGATGCCGAAGCGGGCGATGAGCGCCGCCCCAGGTATGGCAACGATGGCGAACAGCATCGGCGCGAGACTCGCGAGCCAGCCGATGTCGGTTTCCGACAAGTGGAGATCGGCGTGCAAAAGCGGAATCACCGGCGGCAGCGCTAGCACGGTGATGCGCAGGCAGACACCGGCGAGCCACAGCAGCAGCAATGCAAATGCGCCCTGTCCGGCCAATGTGGCGCGGCTTCCGTTTGCGGCGCTGTAACTCACGGCATGGTTCCCGCCGACATTGCGGCCGCCCGGCCATCGATCGTGAGACCGCCACCGGCCGACGCGGTGCTTTCAAGGGTTGAGTAGGGCGAGGCGCTCGGAACCGGCCGCTCGCCCATCGCATGAAGGGATTGCTCTACGACGCGGCTTGCTGTTTCACAAGCGAGGCACGCGCATAGCGGGTGTTACGTGGACGTCCGTCATGTCGGTTACAAACCGAAGCGGAAGTCGCGCCGCCTTATTGCAGTGATGCGCCGATGCGCTGGATTGTCGCGTTTATGCGTCGCGATCAAGCGTGAACAGCTCCTGAGGGTGCGACACGCCACGTAGAGCATATCGTCCAACTGAAACCAGCCGGCGTTGAATGTCCCCGACATTGGCAAACGCCGCCGATATGAGCACGGGCCGATCGACGAAACGGCACATGGCCGCGATGCGGCTCGCTTCATTCACGGCCGGCCCAAGGACGGTAAAGTCCAGCCGCTCCCGGCTTCCGACATTGCCATAGAAGACCTTGCCGACGTGCAGACCGAGATACATGTCGGTTACGGCCTTGTCTTCCG
>DASPWC010000070.1:0-4138 GCA_035622055.1 Xanthobacteraceae bacterium
GAACCGGCCGGCCGACAAAGTGACCAACGAAGTGTCGATCGTCATCGGCTATCCGTTCAAGTCCGGCACCGATGCAGGAGCGCAGATCGGCTCGACCTCGTTTGCGCTCTATACGCAGCAGGACGGAGCCTGGATCAAGAACGCAGCGGAAGAGGCCCACATGGTCGATGCCATGCGGAGCGCCGACACGGCGGTTGTGAAAGGCGTCTCGGCGAAAGGAACGCAATCGACCGATACCTACACGCTAAAAGGCGTCGCCCAAGCGCTCGACCGAACCGCCCAAGAATGCAAATAAACTTGGTGCGTCCGCCTAAGCGGTTCCCCGCCAGGCCTTGCACAAAGCCCGAACCGGTGACCGAGGCGCTTTTGCATCGTTCCGCCATTCCCGCTGTTCGGGGCAGGGACTATTTATGAGCCAACCCTACCGCTCGGATTTGTGTTGATACCGGATCGACGATGACGACTTCGCACGCAGCAAGCGAAACATCCGCGGCGCCCGTTTTCGTCGAAAAGCGGCCGCTCGAGCGCTATGCGGCTCCGGCGCAGCCCACGCTGGTCGGCATGTCGCGCGAGGCGCTGGCCGAAGCGCTTGGCGAGGCCGGCGTTCCGGAGCGGCAACGGCGCATGCGCGTCCAGCAGGTTTGGCATTGGCTCTATGTGCGCGGGGTCCGCGACTTCGACGCGATGACGACTCTGTCGAAGGACTTGCGCGGCGCGCTCGCACAACGTTTCACCTTGGCGCGGCCGGAAGTCGCCGCCGAGCAGGTCTCGGTCGACGGGACGCGCAAGTGGCTTCTTCGCCTGCCGGGCGAACTGAACAGCGCGCCGCATGAAATCGAATGCGTCTATATTCCGGAAACCGACCGCGGCACATTATGTATTTCGAGCCAGGTCGGCTGCACGCTTAATTGCACGTTTTGCCATACCGGCACGCAACGGCTCGTGCGCAACCTCACCGCGGCTGAAATCGCAGGCCAAGTCGTGCTTGCGCGCGACCGGCTCGGCGATTGGCTCGCCAGCCAGCCGGCGGCAAATGTCGAAGCAAGCGGCGAAGAAACTAAACGCGGCGGCCGCGAACCCGAAAAGCGTCTTATCTCAAACGTCGTCATGATGGGCATGGGCGAGCCGCTTTACAATTTCGAAGCGGTGCGCGACGGGCTCGATGTCATTGCCGACGGCGATGGGTTGAGCATTTCCAAGCGGCGGATCACGCTGTCAACCTCGGGCGTGGTGCCGAATATTGCGCGGGCAGGCGCCGAGATCGGCTCCATGCTGGCAATTTCGTTGCACGCGGTCACCGACGAGCTGCGCGACCAATTGGTGCCGCTCAACCGCAAATATCCGCTGCGCAAATTGCTAGACGCGTGCCGCCACTATCCCGGCCTCTCCAACGCACGGCGAATCACTTTCGAATACGTAATGCTTAAAGGCATCAACGACTCGCTCGCCGACGCCAAGGCGCTGGTGCGTCTGCTCAAGGGCATTCCGGCCAAGATCAATTTGATCCCGTTCAATCCCTGGCCGGGCACGACATACGAATGCTCCGATTGGGAGCAGATCGAAAAATTTTCGGAGGTCATATTCGCCGCCGGCTACGCCTCGCCGGTGCGCACGCCGCGCGGGCGCGATATTCTTGCCGCGTGCGGACAGCTCAAAAGCGCGTCGGAGAAGTTGTCCGCGCGCGAGCGTCTGGCGCTCCGCGCCATGGCGATGACGGACTGAACGCTAAGGCGGATGATCGTGCTCGGCCGAATCATGATGATGTTCCTTGGCTACGTCATGGGCTGCATCGCCGCCTCGCTCGTGCTGACGCTTGGTAGCCTTGGGCCGGACTGGAATGACGCTGCCACGCAATTTGGCCCGCAACCGCCGGGCGTGGAATCGGCGGCCTTATGGTCGGTCACGGCGGTGGCCTCCATCGTTATCTTCTTCGTCGGCTTTTTGCCGGTGCTTCTTGTCATCGCGCTCGTGGAAGGTTTGGCATTGCGGTCGGCCGTCACTTACGGGATCATCGGCGCCGCATTGGCGCTGGCGATGGCCTATGGCCTGGATTTCGCCGGCTATATCAGCGGGCCGGGCGACGATGTCGGCCACAATACCGAAGTGTTCGCCGCCGCCGGCATTGCCGGCGGCCTCGTTTATTGGCTGTTCGCCGGCCGCAATGCCGGCGCATGGAAGTAGCCCCATGGAAATGACGCCATGAGCCGCACCGCACTCACGGTGGCGCTTCTTATCGGCTTTGCGCTCGGGCTGCTCTGCGCGGTCGATCCGCAACTCGATCTCGACCTTGCCGGAATAGCCTTCGATTCCTCGCGACATATGTTCGGCATCAATGCTCAGCCGTGGGTGCAGCACACCCGTGAAGCGGCGCGCATCGCGATTACGCTTTTGGCGCTGCCGGCTTTTGTCGCAATTCCGCTGAAATTGATTTTTCCCCATCGGCGCATGCTCATCGAAGGCCGTGCGGCCGTGTTCCTCATCGCAACCTTGGCGCTCGGCCCTGGTCTTCTCACCAATGTACTGCTCAAGGACCATTGGGGGCGGCCACGCCCGATTGATGTTCGGCAGTTCGGCGGCGACTACCGTTTCAAGCCCTGGTGGGATCCGCGCGGCGACTGTCCGAACAACTGCTCGTTTATTGCCGGGGAGCCGTCGGGCGCCTTCTGGACGCTAGCGCCCGCCACCCTGGCCCCACTGCCGCTGCGCCCGCTGGCCTATGGCGCGGCGCTCGCATTCGGCATTGGACTCGGCGCGCTGCGGATAGGGGCGGGCGCGCATTTCTTCTCCGATGTCGTGTTTGCCGGCGTGCTGACATACCTGCTCATCTGGCTGGTCCATGGTCTCATCTATCGCTGGCCCGCCACCCGCATCGACGAAAAAGCGTTCGAGGATCGGCTCGCCTGGCTCGGCGAATGGCTTCGCGGGAGGTTTGGCGCGCGGTTCGGCGGCACGGTCCGCCGGCCCGCGGAGCGGACCAAAGAAGGCTCCTGACGCCGCGGCGCTTGCTTCAATACGGCACCTGCCTATAGTCCCGCGCGCGTTTGGGCAGCCGAACCGTCTCGACATCGGGTTTTCAATCCACAGGTTTCAAATGTCCGCGAACGGCGTGAGCAAGAAAGGCGTGAAGAAAGTCGTGCTGGCCTATTCCGGCGGCTTGGATACGTCGATCATTCTGAAATGGTTGCAAACGACCTATGGCTGCGAGGTCGTTACCTTCACCGCCGATCTCGGCCAGGGCGAAGAGCTTGAGCCGGCGCGGCAGAAGGCGCTGATGCTCGGCATCAAGCCGCAAAACATTTTCATCGAGGACCTGCGCGAGCAATTCGTGCGCGATTATGTGTTTCCGATGTTCCGCGCCAACGCGGTCTATGAGGGACAGTATTTGCTCGGCACGTCGATCGCGCGGCCGCTCATCGCCAAAAAACAGGTCGAAATCGCCGAGAAGGTCGGCGCCGACGCGGTCGCTCACGGCGCCACCGGCAAGGGCAACGACCAGGTGCGGTTCGAGCTCTCCTATTACGCGCTCAAGCCGGACGTGACGGTCATCGCGCCGTGGCGCGAATGGGATTTCAAGTCGCGCGAGGCGCTCATCGCCTTCGCCGAAAAAAACCAGATTCCGATCGCCAAGGACAAGCGCGGCGCGGCGCCGTTTTCGACGGACGCCAATCTGCTGCACACTTCGTCCGAGGGCAAAGTGCTGGAAGATCCCGCAGGCGAGGTCCCGGGCTACATCTACTCCCGCACCGACGATCCCGAAGGGGCGCCGGATCAGCCTGCTTATATCACCATCGATTTCGAGCGCGGCGATCCGGTCGCCGTCGATGGCAAGATGCTAAAGCCCGCCGAATTGCTGGCGCGGCTCAACGAGCATGGCCGCAACCACGGTATCGGCCGGCTCGATCTAGTCGAAAATCGGTTCGTCGGCATGAAATCGCGCGGCATGTATGAAACGCCGGGCGGCGCGATCCTGCTCGCGGCGCATCGCGGCATCGAGTCGATCACGCTCGATCGCGGCGCGGCGCATCTCAAGGACGAGCTTATGCCGAAATATGCCGAGCTGATCTATTATGGCTTCTGGTTCGCGCCGGAACGGGAAATGCTGCAAGCGGCGATCGACAAGAGCCAGGAATTCGTCACC
>DASPWC010000071.1:0-3606 GCA_035622055.1 Xanthobacteraceae bacterium
CCAAGACACGGCTTGTCCGCCGCGCGCAGCGCGCATTATCTTCGAGCGCCATGCACGATATCATTGAACATGACGATTTCCGGGATGGAGCAGTTACGGGACAGCTCGGCGCAATTGGACGCGCATGGCGCAGCACCTATCGATTCGTCGTGGTGGGCGCTCTATGGGAAGCCGTCGCGTATCTTGGAGTATTCCCCGCGCAATTTTTCCCCTCGCTTGAAGCGATTGCCGGCGCGTTCACGCGACTGACGTTCAGTGGCGTTCTGCCGCATCACGCCTTGGACACCCTGGTGCGGCTGAGCCTCGGTTTCGCGCTGGCGGCGGTCGCCGGCATATCGATCGGCGTCCTGATGGCACGTTCGCGGCGCGCTGAAGATATCCTGCTGCCGCTCGTGAGCGTCGGCGCGCCAATCCCGGGCCTCGCGTATGCCGCGCTGTTTCCGATGCTGATCAACACCTGGTCGGGCGTCCGATCGGTCAATCCGATCTGGTTGCGTGCCGCGGGCGCCATGGGCGCCGACGAGCAGGCGCTGTTCTGGAAAGTGATCATTCCGGGCGCCTCGGCGTTCATCATAGCAGGGTTGCGTCAGTCCTTTCTGCGCTCTTGGATCGCCGTCATCGGCGCCGAAATGCTGGCCGGCTCCGATTGGGGCCCGGGCTGGGTGATCTTCGACGCCAAGGAATTCCTCGACGCCGACGTAATGCTTGCCTCGCTCATCGTCATCGGCTGCATCGGATTCGCCGCCGAGCGTCTGGTATTCGGCTCGATCGAGCGCGCCACCAATTACCGCTGGGGCATGGCGCAGTCGGCGAGGGGATGATTCTCATTCGGGTTTAAGGTCCGCGGCTTTGATGATGGCTTGATATTTGTCGATTTCGTCGCGAACGAAGGCTGTGAATTCGTCGATCGATAAAGCCGAAACCTCCGCGCCGTCGTTTTGCAATCGGGACTTGATGTCCGGATTGAGCAGGATTTTGTCGATTTCGCCGTTCAGGCGTCTGGAAATGTCCGGGGCCAACGCGCGAGGACCGAAAAATCCCGCCCATAGCGTAAAGTCGAAATTTGCGATCCCCGTCGCTTCGGCCACTGTCGGAATATCGGGCGCTATGCTCGATCGCTTGGCGGATGAAACGGCGAGCAATTTGACTTTGCCGCCTTGCATCAGCGGCAGCGCCGCCGGGAATCCGGGAAAATAAAAATCGACGTGACCGCCGACGACATCGTTCAATGCCGGCCCGGCGCCCTTGTAGGGAACGTGGGTGAGCTTGTTATTGAGCTTGAGCTTCATCAGTTCGCCTGCCAAGTGGCCGGGCGTGCCGATGCCGGCGGAGGCGAAGGTGACCGGACCATCGGTCGTGCGTAGGAACTCGACGAATTCCGCCATCGTCGAATAGGGCGCGTCGGCCGGCACCACCAGCGCCAATGGCACAACGCCGGCGAGCGCAATGGGCTGCAGGTCTTTGCGCGGGTCGTAGCCGGCGTCCTTCATGAAAAATGGATTGATCGCGATTTCGGGGGTTTGCGCGACCGTGAGCGTATAGCCGTCGGGTTGAGCGTTGACGACATCACGCGCACCCAACGTGCCGCCGGCGCCCGGCCGGTTTTCAACCACGACCGATTGCCTGACCGCTTCAGAAAGTTTGGCGCCGACCAACCGCGCCACGATGTCTCCAGTGCCGCCGGGAGCGAAATTGACGATGAGATGAATGGGCCGGCTAGGAAAAGCGTCCGGCCATGCCGGCGGCGCCACGGTGGCGAGACCGATCGCGAGCGTTGCCGTTGCGGCGGCGTGGATACGCCAAAAGACATTCATCGCGGCAATCCTCTTTGACGTCCCCATTTGTCCCTGGCCGCGGCCGATGGCTTCTGGCACAAAGCCCCGCTCCGGCAAAAGCAGCATGTTAGGGTGGGGGCGCGAAGGCAGAAAGCGGGGATGGCCCATATCGAGGCGCGCGACATCACGCTGACTTACGACACGCCAAACGGGGCCGTACCCGGCGTTCGCGGCGTCAGTTTCGGCATGGAGGCTTCAGAATTCCTCTGCATCGTCGGGCCGAGCGGGTGCGGCAAGTCGACGCTTCTCAATATCTTGGCCGGCTTTTTGAGCCCGACCGCGGGCGAAATCCGGATCGGCGGCGCGCCGGTCAAGGGATACGGCATGGATCGCGGCGTTGTATTCCAGGATTTCGCTCAGCTCTTTCCCTGGCGCACGGCGCTCGGCAATGTGGCGTTTGGGCTTGAAATGAAAGGCCTGCCCAAGGCCGAACGCGAAGCGATCGCGCTTGAGCAACTTCGGCTTGTCAACAGGAAGTGCGCATGGACGTGAATAACATGGTCGCGACGCTTGCCGCCAAGACGGTCGACGCCATGGTGAATGTCGAGCACTATAACGTCATTGCGGTCGCCGATGGCATCGGCAGCGATCTTATGGACTTCTCCTCGATCGATCCGATGCCGGTCTTCATGGCGGCGACACCCGATTTTGTGCGAGACAAGCCCGACACCGTGGTTGCCTATCTGAAGGCGTGGCTCGACGTCGCCGAGGATTTTAAAAGCCATCCGCAGAAAGTCGCCGGTGTGATCTATAAATTCTACGTCGACAAGTGTTACACCATATCGCTCGACACTTTCGCCAAAGCGCTGTCGCGCGTCGAGGTGAACCCCAGCTTTCACGGCGATCACAACAGGAGAATTTTCTAATGCTGACTAAAGACCAAAGCCCGTTGAGCAGGGGCTATCAACCCGTCACCTGGAATTTCAAGCTGTTGGCGCACAATATGCTGGGCGGCTTCGGCGGCATGGGCGAGGGCATGTCGGTGCAGATCGCTCCCGACGGCCGCCGCATTATCTGGCTGGCGCATGAAAGCGCACCGAAGAATTTCACCGCGGTCGACGTGTCCGATCCGCGCAAGCTGAAAGTGGTTTGTCAGACCGATCTGCCACACGCCAATATGCGGTCGAATTCGCTAGAGACCTGCGGAAATACGATGGCGGTTGCCTACCAAACCTCGAAAAAGGATCTCACGCCCGCAGGTTTCGAGCTGTTCGACATTTCCAAGCCGGAAAACCCAAAGTCGATCTCGTTTTTCGACTGTTCAGGGCCGCATTCTCGCGGCGTGCATCAGCTTTGGTTTTGCGACGGCGAGTTCGTGCATTGCGCCTCGGGTTCGCGCGATTTCGTCCCGACCAATCCGAACGACGACCAATTCTATCGCTGCGTCGATGTGCGTAATCCATCGAAGCCGGTCGAAATCGGCCGCTGGTGGATGCCGGGCACGCGCCAGGGCGACAATGTGATGCCGCCGACGCGTCATCCGATCGACAAGGGATTCCGCGCCCATAACACCAACGTCTATCCCCAGCGCTCCGACCGCTGTTATCTCGCCTATATCGACGGCGGCATGTTCGTGCTGGACATTTCCGACAAGGCCAATCCGAAGAAGATTTCCCACTGGACCAATTCACCGCCCTATACCGGCTTCATGCACACCGTGGTGCCGCTGTTCGACCGCGGATTGATGCTGGTGACGGACGAGTCGACGGAAAACAACGCCAAGGATTGGCCGAAACTGATTTGGGTCCTCGATGCGCGCGAAGAGACCAAT
>DASPWC010000072.1:0-6994 GCA_035622055.1 Xanthobacteraceae bacterium
TCACGGCCGGAGCTTGGGCGGCGCTTGGCTGCTGACTCTGGCCGCAGCCGGTCAAGTGGGCAGCCAGCAGCAGAACGGTAAGACGCACGATATTTGCGAATTTCATGGGTCTTTCCTTCGAGGGCGCCGATCGTATGCGCCTGCAACTGGCAATCACAGCGGGGCGCGCATCCTAACCCCGCCGGTCTTCGCCCTTTTCACCTGGCACTGCGCTCCCCATATCAGCCCCCACTTCCGACATCCACAAAAATCACCCGGCCAAGGCCGATCTTAGGACACTGATATCGCATGACAATTATCCCACTCACCGACGCATTCCGCCCGAACCAAAACGCCGCGGCACGGCTGACCATTCATCCGGAAGATCAGCTTCTCGACGCCTATTCGCGCGCCGTCACCGACGTCGTCGACAGCGTCGGCCCTGCGGTCGTGCGGCTTGCCGTCCATGGCGGCGATAACGGGCGGGCAGGCCGGTCCAGAGGTGGAACCGGTTCCGGGGTCATCGTCGCGCCGGACGGGCTTATCCTCACCAACAGCCACGTCGCTGGGACAGCCTCGCGAATCGAGGTCACCACCGCCGATGGCCAGGATTTGCACGCACGTCTGGTTGGCGACGACCCGGACACAGATCTCGCACTCATTCGGGTCGACGAGGCGGTGACGCTGCCGGCGGCGCCGCTCGGGGATTCCAAACGCCTCAAACGTGGCCAACTCGTGATCGCGATCGGCAACCCGCTGGGCTTCGAATCGACGGTGACAACCGGCGTCGTCTCCGCCCTCGGCCGTTCGCTGCGCTCGCGCAACGGCCGGCTAATCGACGACGTGATCCAAACCGACGCCGCCCTCAATCCGGGAAATTCCGGCGGGCCTTTGGTGTCGTCCCACGGTGAGGTTGTTGGCATCAATACCGCGGTGATCATGGGCGCGCAGGGCATTTGCTTCGCGGTCGCGGCCAATACCGCAAGTTTTGTTCTCGGCGAATTGGTCCGGCATGGCCGCGTACGCCGCGCCTTCATCGGCATTGCCGCGCAGGCGACAGCAATCCCGCCGCTGCGGCGGCGCGCTGCAGGCTTGGCGCAGGACCGCGCCGTCATGGTCGGGACTGTCGAGCCGGACTCGGCTGCGGAGCGCGCCGGCTTGAAGCCGGGCGACATCATCGTGGCGCTGGACGGCGCAACGATCGCCGGCGCGGACGATCTGGTGCGCGCGCTTACCGGCGATACAATCGGCCGCAGCGTGGCGGTCGGCCTGCTGCGCGGAACCGAGCGGCTTACTCTCGCCGTCGTGCCGCAGGAACGAAAAAAGGACCGAGAGACGTCGCCTCTCGCCGATCGGACGCCGTGAGCGATTCGGCGCTATTGCGGCGCTTCGCCTTTGAGCATGAGCCGATAGAGATAGCGACGCTCGCTCATGTCGTAGTCCGGATTGGCTTGGTGCATGACGCTGCGGTTGTCCCACAGCACCCAATCGCCATGCCGCCATTTGTGGCGATACTCGTATTTCTTCTGCGTTGCATGCCGCATGAGGTCGCCGATCAATGCCAGGGCGGCCTCATCGTCCATGCCGACGATCGATTCCATGCGAACCGGATTGAGAAACAGCGCCTTGCGGCCATTGTCGGGGTGGGTGCGCACCAACGGATGAACACCGGCCGGCGGCAGCTTGCTGCGGCTTTCCTCCGTCAGAAAGCCCAGCGGTCGCGGACTGTATTTGCTGAGATAGACGTGCACGGCTTTGAGCCCCTCGATCCTCTGTTTGGCGTCGGCGGGCAGGTCATCATAGGCGTCGTGCATATTGACGTATTGCGTATCGCCGCCATACGACGGCAGTTCGACCGCGAACAGCGTCGTGGCTTTGGGCGGACGTGGGTGGTTTGAATGATCGGTATGAAATGTCTCCCCTGGGATGATGCGTCGGCCGTTTACGAACTCGTCGTTGGATACATAGGACACATCGGGGTAGCCGGGGACGTGATGCTCCTTCTTGTCGTGCGGTTGAAGTTCGCCGAATAGTTGAACGGCGGCCTTAAACTCGTCCGGCGTGAAACCCTGATCGCGCATAACCAGGACGTGACGGTCGGCAAAAGCGCGGTTCAACGCGTCGCGGATTCCCGGATCGATCGGCTTCCTAAAATCAAAACCGGCCACTTCGGCCCCGGTGTGTTCCGTGAGTGGTGTAATTGTGCAGGACATCTTTGGCCGAGCCTCCCACGCAATTTTTTCAAAAACGCTATCGCGCCGGGCCTTCGCGATCAAGGCATGGCGGCGGAACCCATGAGGTTTGCCGCTCATGACGGCGCGAAGTTGAACTGCGGTATTGTCGGCGACGAGCAAAGCCAAAACAAACAGCTAACAAATCATGGCCGCTTTTCGCATGGGAAAACGAGGCAAGAATTTGGCACGTAAGGGCATCAAACAAATACTTGCTATGCAATTTTAGAAGACGACAAAGATCTCAGTGATGCTATCAAGCGACCGCGCCTCGCCACGTCAATGGGGCGCTTTCGTTTGCTTGAACCTCGCCTTCGTCATTGTGGGCGAGGTTTTTGTTTGCCGACGAAAAAGATCGAATGCAACGACTAGGAGTTATCTAATGAAATCGACGGCCTTTGTGGTCGCTGCTGCGGCCATCATCATGTTCGCGTCATCCGCTCATGCGCGAGAGCATCATTATCGTCACGATTACCATTATCATCTCGCACGCCATGGCGGTTATCATGTCGTGCGCCATGGCAGTCTCGCCAGTTCGGATTGGGCCTCGGCGGGATTCGCCAATTCAAGTCAGCCGACATATCGCGGCCGCGAGCGGGGACGGCCCACCGCATGGTGCGGCTGGGAGATGCGGCAACTCGTCGGCAGCGATCCCGGACCTTCGTTCAATCTTGCGCGCAACTGGGCGCGTTGGGGCAGGCCCGGGCCGGTGGGCGTCGGTGCCGTCGTCGTTTGGGCGCACCACGTCGGTAAAATCGTCGGTCGAGAAAATGGGCAGTGGCTCATCGAATCCGGCAATGACGGCCACGCGCTACGCACCCGAGTCCGCTCAATCGCGGGCGCGATTGCGTTCCGTTGGGGTTGAGCGCAACTTAGGCTTAATTCTCAAAAAAGAGGCCGCCCGGTTTTCGGGCGGCCAATTCTTTTGTGTCCGCAGCCAGAGGAACTTCGTTAGGAACAATTTTCTCCGACTGCGGCGTATGGGAGAAGGAGTGGGTTGTACACCGCCTAACAAGGGAATGCCGGCACTTGGAACCGCCCGGTTAGAGCCTTAAATCACAAGCCCGCATCCGATCTCGCATTTCGGGCCAAAAGGACATTCCCATGACTGATCTCTCGGTCGACGCACGCCTTCTCGCAAGCGAACGCGGCGCTGCGCCGAACGTGAATAGTTGGGTCGTTATCTTGGCTTCGGCCGTGCTTGGGGCTGGCGCGATTGCGCTCGCGGAAGCCTATGGCTGGCGTCAAGGCGCACTGTTCGTGCTCGGGGGCGCGCTGGGCATTGTACTCTATCATGCTCTGTTCGGTTTCACCTCGGCTTGGCGCGTCTTTGTCGCCAACGGCCGCGGCGCGGGCTTGCGAGCGCAAATGGCGATGCTGGCCGCTGCCGCCGTGCTGTTCTTTCCGGCTTTGGCGCATGGCACGCTGTTCGGCCAGCCGGTTCATGGCGAATATGGCGCCGTTGGCGTTTCGGTTTTGGCCGGCGCATTCATGTTCGGCCTCGGCATGCAGCTCGGCGGCGGTTGCGCTTCCGGCACGCTATACACCGCCGGCGGCGGCAATACGCGCATGCTGGTGACTTTGGCCTTCTTCATCATTGGCTCGGCCGTCGGAGCCTGGCATCTGCCATGGTGGTCGGCGACGCCCAACATCGGTTCGATTTCGCTTATCAAGTCCTTGGGCTGGCTGCCGGCGCTCGCGCTGAGCCTTGCCGGCTTCATTGCCATCACCGCCCTCACGATCATTATCGAGCGTCGATGGCACGGCGAATTGCGTTCCGGCGTGGTAACGGATCGTCGCGGCTGGCGGCGTTTCCTGCACGGACCGTGGCCGCTTCTGGCCGGCGCATTGGCGCTCGCGCTCGGAAATTTCGCGACGCTTTATCTCGCCGGGCGGCCGTGGGGTATTACGTCCGCTTTTGCGCTTTGGGGCTCGAAGATCTTCGCCGCAGCGGGCGTCGATGTCGCGAGTTGGGGGTATTGGCAGCCGGCGGAACGCGCCAAGGCGCTGCACGCAAGCGTCTTCGCCGATATCACGTCGATCATGGATTTCGGCATCATGCTCGGAGCGCTGCTCGCCTCGGGCCTTGCCGGCAAATTCAAACCCGGCTGGAAGGTCCCGCCGCGCTCACTGCTTGCCGCGGTTCTTGGCGGCTTGCTGCTCGGCTACGGTGCGCGGCTCGCCTATGGCTGCAATATCGGCGCTTATTTCAGCGGCATCGCTTCGTCGAGCGTCCACGGCTGGCTATGGCTTGCTTCGGCTTTCGTCGGCAGCGCGCTCGGTACCTACTTGCGGCCGTTATTTGGCCTGAGCGTCGAAGGCAATCTTGCGCGCGCTCAGGCCGGACCGGTCGCGCGGGACTAGAGCTACTCCACCCCTTCACGGCCGATCGGAACGTAGCGGAACGCCGCGCGCTGCATCTCGTCCGCCCGATAAATGTTGCGCAGGTCCACGATTACCGCATGCGCCATCACGCGCTTGAGGCGCGCGAGATCGAGCGCGCGGAACTGCGCCCATTCGGTCGCGATCACGACCGCGTCGGCGCCTTCCGCCGCATTGTAGGCGTCTTGGCAGTAGTGGACGTCGGGCAAAAGCGGCTTGGCCTGCTCCATTCCAGCGGGGTCGTAACCGCGTACGCTAGCGCCGAGATCATGCAAGGCCGTGACCAGCGGAATGGCCGGAGAGTCGCGAGTGTCGTCGGTATTCGGCTTGAAGGTCAGACCCAGGACGGCAACGGTCTTACCGCGCACCGAACCGCCGAGCGCCAATACGACCTTGCGCGCCATTGCGCGTTTACGCTGCTCGTTGACGGCAGATACGGTTTCCACGATTCGCAATGGTACGCCGTGATCGTGCGCGGTCTTGATCAAAGCGCTCGTGTCCTTGGGGAAGCATGATCCGCCGAATCCCGGCCCCGGATGCAAAAATTTCGATCCAATGCGATTGTCGAGCCCCATGCCGCGGGCAACTTCCTGCACGTCGGCGCCGACCTGTTCGCATAGATCGGCTATTTCATTGATGAATGTAATTTTGGTCGCCAAGAAGGCGTTGGATGCATATTTGATCAGCTCGGCGGTGCGCCGGCTGACATAGATGATCGGCGGCGCATTCAGATAAAGCGGCCGGTAAATCTCGGCAAGCACCTTGCGCGCGTCATCGTTGTCGGCGCCGACCACGATGCGATCGGGATGCTTGAAATCTTGAATCGCGGCGCCTTCACGCAAAAATTCGGGATTTGAGGCGACCTGGATCTTGGCGTCCGGGCGCCTCTCGCGCAGGATGTTTTCGATCTCGTCACCCGTACCCACCGGCACCGTCGATTTGGTGATGACGACGGCAGCGCTGGAAAGGAACGGCGCGATCTCCCGAACCGCGTCGTAGACGAAGCTCAGATCGGCATGCCCATCGCCGCGGCGCGACGGCGTCCCCACCGCGATAAACACGGCCTCGGCTTCGCTGACGCGAGACGCTTCGGCTGTAAATACGAGCCTGCCCTGCCGCGCGTTGAATTCGACGAGATCGGCAAGCCCAGGTTCGAATATTGGGATTTCGCCGCGGTTAAGCGCCGCGATCTTCTTCGCATCCTTTTCGATACAGGTCACTTGGTGACCGAAATCGGCAAAACAGGCGCCGGAAACCAGGCCAACATAGCCGGCGCCGATCATAGTCACGCGCATTGTTGTTCCTGCATCATTTTCGTTTTGATCGGGGGGTTGTCAGTTTCGATCCAGGCTCGCCGCTGCCGACGGAGACATCTCCACTTTCCCGTCCTTGCTCGGCCCCGGCGCAGTCATGGCGCTGCGGCGTATCAGCGAAAGCCAGCGGCGGCCGAACAGCGCAATGACGAGCCCTCCATACACCAGAGCGCCAATCAGCGTCAGCAGCGCCAGTTCCGATTCGTTGCGAAACCTGGACCACGAGGATAACAGGGCCGTGACAAAGGGGCCAGCGGTCAGCAAGACGACAGCGAGCACGATGGCCGCCGCCGCAAGCTTGGCGAGGGACGCCTTTAGTTCCGCATCGGACGCGAAAACGCGAGATCGCACGGCGAAATACAATACCAGAATGAAGTTGATCCAGGCCCCGATCGACGTTGCGAGCGCCAGTCCGACCTGCGCCAGCGGGAACATCAAGGCGACCTTGCAGGCAATATTGACTGCCGTGCCGATCAAGGCGGCCTTGACCGGCGTCGCGGTGTCGCCACGCGCAAGAAACGGCGCGACGACGCTGCGGATAAGAATGAACGGAACGAGTCCGATCGTATAAGCCATCAGCGTGAGCGCGGCGGCGTGAGCATCGGCGGCGGTAAAAGCGCCGCGCAAGAACAAGCCCCTCATGATGACGCCGGGCACCGTCAGAAATGCAACGACGCAAGGCAGCGCCAGAAGCAGTGCAAATTCGATGGCGCGATTTTGCGCCGTGTGTGCGCCGGCTTCATCCCCTGCCGCGAGCCGATGCGTAATCTCCGGAACCAACACGGTTCCCACAGCGATCCCGATCACGCCGATCGGCAGCTGATCGATGCGGTCGGCGTAGTATAGAGCGGAAATCGCGCCGGCCGACAGAAAGCTGGCGATGATTGTGTCGGCAAACAGCGCCAGCTGCGTGCCCGCGGATCCCACCGTCGCCGGCAGCAGCGCCCTGAAGAAATACCGCACGTCTTTGTCCCAGCGGGGCGCGCGAAACCATGTCATGACCCCTGCATGGTAGACGTCGCCGCCGACCAGCATCGCCTGCAGAACACCGGATATCACCACGCCCCAGGCCGCGGCATAGCCGGCGCT
>DASPWC010000073.1:0-4209 GCA_035622055.1 Xanthobacteraceae bacterium
AAAACGCCTGCATAAGGACCGCCTCGCGGTTCTCGGGCTGGTCACGACCAAGAGCGGCACGCTCGAATCGAAGGACGCGATCAAGCGCCGGATCGAAGAGGCCTCGCGGTTCGCCGAGCTCGATCGGCTTTGCCTGTCGCCACAGTGCGGCTTCGCCTCGACCGAGGAAGGCAATATCCTCGCCGAGGACGAACAGTGGGCGAAACTGAAGATGATCGGCGAGGTCGCGCGCGAGGTCTGGGGCAAATAATTTCGCTTGCGTGATTTGAATTCCTCCGCCTGAAAAGGGGAGCTGATCTAACAGCGATGCGAGCCAGCACGGAAAAGGGGCAAGGGAATGCCGAATATCGTTGCCGCTAAAGTGGCGATCGTTACCGGCGCGGGACGGGGAATTGGACGCGGCATCGCGCTTTTGCTGGCGCAGGAAGGCGCGCGCGTTGTGGTTTGCGATATCGGCGCGAGCCTCGACGGCCCCGGCACCGATACCGGGCCGGCACAGGCCGTCGTCGATGAAATCAAGAAGGCTGGCGGCGAAGCGACCGCCTCGACGCTTTCGATCAGCGAGCCCGGCAACGCCGACAAGATCGTCGCGGCGGCGATCGGGCGTTTCGGCCGCGTCGATATCCTCGTCAACAATGCGGGCATCCTGCGCGACCGCATCTTCCACCGCATGAGCTGGTCCGACTGGGCCGACGTGATCGGCGTGCATCTTAACGGCAGCTTTGCCATGAGCCGGGCCTGCGCCACGCATTTTCGCGAGCAGAACTCCGGCAGCATCGTGCACATGACCTCGACGTCGGGGCTGATCGGCAATTTCGGCCAGGCCAATTACATGGCCGCGAAAATGGGCATCGTCGGGCTGTCGCGCGGTATCGCGCTCGATATGGCGCGATTTAATGTCCGCTCGAACTGTATCGCGCCGTTCGCCTGGACGCGCATGATCGATTCGATCCCGGCCGAGACCGAAGAGGATAAAGCTCGCGTCGCGCGCTTTCGCGAAATGACGCCGGAGAAGATCGCTCCGCTTGTCGTTTATCTCGCTTCCGACCGCGCAGCCGGGATCAGCGGCCAGATTTTTTCGGTGCGCAACAACGAGATTTATCTGTTCAGCCAGACCCGCCCGATCCGCACGCTACACCGTTCCGACGGCTGGACGCCGGAAAAGCTCGACGCGCAGCTTATGGGCGCGTTCGCTGCTTCGTTCACGCCGCTCGACCGGTCCGGCGACGTGTTCTCGTGGGACCCGGTATGATGCTCGCCGGCTAACGTTCTTTGAGTGGCCAATGACGATCGTCTACGAAAAACTGATAGCGCTCGAGGTTCCACAGGCGGAGCAGAGCTACGGCGCGAAGGACTGTATTCTGTACGCGCTCGGCATCGGGCTCGGTCACGATCCCACGAACGAAGATGAGCTCGCCTTCGTTTACGAAAAAAATCTGAAAGTGTTGCCGACCATGGGCACCGTGCTCGGGCACCCCGGCTTTTGGGCGCGCGAATACGATACCGGCATCAATTGGCTCAAGATCGTCAACGGTGAACAGGGCATTACGCTGCATCGGCCGCTCGGCAAGGAGGGCACGGTCGTAGGCCGACTGCGCATCGTCGAGGTCATCGACAAAGGTCCGGGCAAAGGCGCGCTGGTGCTCAGCGAGCGAAAGGTTACGGACGAGGCGACCGGAGAGGCGGTCGCCACCGTGACGCAAACGACATTCTGCCGCGCCGACGGCGGCTTCGGAGGGCCGCCGCGCCAGGCGCCGGCGCCGCACCGGATTCCGCAACGCGCGCCGGATGCCGTCTGCGATCTGGCGACGCGACCCGAAGCCGCTTTGATCTACCGCCTCAGCGGCGACCGCAATCCGCTGCATGCCGATCCGGCGGTCGCGAAGCAGGCGGGCTTCCCGCGGCCGATCATGCATGGGCTCGGCAATTTCGGCATTGCCGGCCACGCGGTACTGAAAACCTTCTGCGGCTACGATCCGCAAAAACTCACCGCCTTTGCCTGCCGTTTTTCCGCGCCGGTCTTTCCCGGCGAGACGCTGCGCACCGAAATGTGGCGCGATGATCGTATTGTGAGTTTCCGCTCGGTCGTCGTCGAGCGCGGCGTCATCGCCGTCAATAACGGCCGCGCCGAACTGCGACTATGATAGTTTCCACGGCATGAATGAGAATTTGTCCCAGGACGATTTAGCGCCGATCCGCGAGTCGGTCCGCGCTTTGTGCGCGAATTTTCCTGGAGAGTATTGGCGCGCACTCGACCGCAACCGCGCCTATCCGGAGGAATTCGTCGCCGCTTTGACAAAAGCGGGTTTTCTCGCGGCGCTGATCCCGGAAGAGTACGGCGGCAGCGGACTCTCGATGACCGCCGCCGCCGCGATCATGGAGGAAATCCAGGCCGCCGGCTGCAATGGCGCGGCCTGCCATGCCCAGATGTACACGATGGGCACGCTGCTTCGGCACGGCAGCACGGAGCAGAAAAAACGCTATTTGCCCGGCATTGCCCGCGGCGAATTGCGGTTGCAGGCGTTCGGCGTCACCGAGCCGACGTCGGGCAGCGACACGCTCTCGCTGCGCACGACGGCGGTGCGCGATGGGGACCATTTCATCGTCAACGGACAGAAGATCTGGACCTCGCGCGCCGAGCACTCCGATCTTCTGCTTCTGCTTGCCCGCACCGCGCCGCGCGAGCAGGCCAAGTCGCGTACCGCGGGGCTGACCGTTTTCCTCGTCGACATGCGCACAGCGAAGGGAAATGGCCTGACGATCCGGCCGATCCGCACCATGATGAACCATGCGACCACGGAAGTGTTTTTTGAAAACCTGCGCGTTCCCGCCGACGCCGTCGTCGGCCGCGAAGGCGAGGGCTTTCGCTACATCCTTTCCGGGATGAACGCCGAGCGCATTCTCATCGCCGCCGAATGCATCGGCGACGCCAAATGGTTCATCGGCAAGGCCACCGCCTACGCCGACGAGCGGGTGGTGTTCGGGCGGCCGATCGGACAAAATCAGGGCGTGCAGTTTCCGATCGCCCGCGCTTATATCGGCATGCGGGCGGCCGAACTGATGGTGCGCGAGGCGGCGGCGCTCTACGAAGCGGGTAAGGACTGCGGCGCCGAAGCGAATATGGCCAAGCACCTCGCCGCCGAAGCGTCCTGGGCAGCCGCCGATATGTGCGTGCAGACCCACGGCGGCTTCGGCTTCGCCGAAGAATTCGACATCGAGCGCAAATTCCGCGAGACGCGGCTCTACACCGTGGCGCCGATCTCGACCAACCTGGTGCTCTCATACATCGCCGAACACGTGCTCGGCTTGCCGCGGTCGTATTGAGCGCAGTCGTATGGTGAAATCGTACGGTCTTAGCTCAATGGTCGGGATCGCCGAGACAAGGCCGGCGATGACGCGCTGTACATGAACCTCCCGCTCTCAGGTCTCCTCGTCGTTTCGCTCGAACAGGCGGTCGCCGCGCCGATGTGTAGCTGCCGGCTGGCGGATGCCGGCGCGCGGGTCATCAAGATCGAGCGGCCGGAAGGCGATTTCGCCCGTGGCTACGACAATCTCGTCCACGGCGAGTGCAGCTATTTCGTCTGGCTTAATCGCGGCAAGGAATCGGTCGTGCTCGATCTCGCCAAGGATGCGGACAGGGCGCTCCTTGGCGCGATGATCGCGCGCGCGGACGTGTTCGTGCAGAATTTGAAGCCGGGCGCGGTCGGCAAGCTTGGTTTTGCCTTTGCCGAACTGCGGCGCAAGCATCCACGGCTGATCTGCTGCTCGATCTCCGGCTTCGGCGAGAGCGGACCGCTGGCGATGCGCAAAGCCTATGACATGCTGATCCAAGCGGAGTCGGGACTTGCCTCGATCACCGGCACGGCGGAGCCGTCGCGTGTCGGCGTTTCGGTCGTCGATATCGCCGCCGGCATGAACGCGTATGAGGCGATCATTGAAGCGCTGATCGCACGAGAGCGCACCGGCGAGGGCGCCGCGCTGTCGATCTCGATGTTCGACGCCATGGCCGATTGGATGACGGTGCCGCTGTTGCAACAGGAAGCGGGCGCGCCGCCGCGGCGGATCGGCCTTGCGCATACGTCGATCTCGCCATACGGCGCGTTTCGCAGCCGCGACGGCGTCGACATTCTCATCTCGATTCAGAGCGACCGCGAATGGCGCCTGCTGGCGGAAAAGGTTCTCGGCGACGCCGCGCTCGCGGCCGATCCG
>DASPWC010000074.1:0-2341 GCA_035622055.1 Xanthobacteraceae bacterium
GGCCTTCATCTCTTCGGCGTATCCGGAGGGCGGCACGACCGTGACAAGCGTAATGTCGCGACCGCTCATCGCGCGGACGCCTTCCGGCAGCGTGATGTCGCTGAGATGCTTGGAATGGTTGATTTCCAGGCTGCTGATGTCGACGTCAATGCCGCTCGGGATGGCGTCGGCGCGGCAGCGCACTTCGACGCTGTGCGCGACAATGCTGACAGTACCGCCGCGCTTGACGCCGGGTGACTGATCGGCATTGCGCACATAAATCGGGATGTTGACGCGGATAGTCGCACCCTCGCCTAGACGCATGAAATCGACGTGCAGCGGTATGTCGCGGACAGCATCGAGCTGAAAGTCGCGGGGGATGACGCGATGCTTCACGCCGTCGACGTCGACGTCATGAATGGTGGTCAAGAAGTGGCCGGCATAAATGCGCTGGCGCAGATCGGCATAATCGAGCGAGATCGGCAGCGGCGGCTTGCCGTCGCCGTAGATGATTCCAGGTACGCGGCCGGCGCGACGTTCGGCCCGGGCGGCCCCCTTGCCTGCCCGCGAACGTGCTACCGCCTTGATCATATTGACGGTCGCCATGATGTGTCCTCGTATAAGAGCCTGCGATTACAGGGGAAACGCCGCGTCAGCCTCCAGGGGTGCCGGTGAAGCCGCGGCCGCCGCGCTTATAGCGGCGTAAAGTTTGAAAAACAAGAAAAGCCGAGAACAAAAAGGCCCGGCGCGTCCGTGTCTAACCTGCGGGCCTGTCGATATTCGGACTCGAGAGATCGGCGGCCGGTTCCTTCGCCGAAGTGGCCTCTCCCATCTTTGCCTCGAGAGCGGCAATTCGGGCCTTTTGAGCCTCATTTTCTTCGCGCGCGATCCGCGCCATGTCTTTGACCGCTTCGAATTCTTCGCGCTTGACGACATCAAGATCACGCAGAAACCGTTCCGCCTGGTTGCGGAACAGCGTCTCAAATTCCCGGCGCACGCCTTGCGCGACACCGGCCGCGTCGTTCATTAAGCGGGCGACCTCGTCGAAGAACCGATTCGTTGTTTGCACCATCATCGCCTCCGCAGCCTACTGGATGCACCCCGCCTGCCCCGCCCTGCTTGCCATGGCTAAAGACAATGGCAATGGTGCCAGCGCCCCGCAAGGGGTTCCGCCGCAAAGACGGCACGCGGATTATGGCGCAATGAATGCAACATGCGTTTAGGGGAAAATCCGGCGATGTTCGTTCTCCCAGTCATTCCCTTTCCCGCAATCAATCCGATCTTGATTTCGATCGGACCGTTTTCGGTGCGCTGGTACGCTTTGGCCTATATCGTCGGCATCATCGCGGGCTGGTTTTACGCGCGCGCCATTATCGCGTCCGAACGGCTGTGGGGCGGACCGACGCCGTTCACGGTGACCGACTTCGACGATTTCGTCATTTGGATCACGCTCGGAATCATCCTCGGCGGTCGCATCGGTTACGTGCTGTTCTATAATTTCCCGCATTTTGCCGCTGACCCGATCGAGATCCTGCAGCTTTGGAACGGCGGCATGTCCTTTCACGGCGGTGTCGTCGGCTGCGCGATTGCCACCGTGCTCTTTGCGTTACGTCGTGGCATTCCAATGCTGTCGCTCGGCGACGTGACGGCGGCGGTGGCGCCGATCGGTTTATTTCTCGGCCGTATTGCCAATTTCATCAACGGCGAATTGTGGGGCCGGCCCACGGACGTTCCCTGGGCCATGATTTTTCCGCACGGCGGTCCCATCCCCCGGCATCCGAGCCAGCTCTACGAAGCAGCGCTCGAGGGAATCCTGCTGTTCGTGGTGCTGGGTCTTTTTGTCCGCCTCGGCGCGCCCAAGCGCCCAGGCGTCGTTACGGCTGTCTTCGCGATCGGTTACGGCGCCGTACGCATTACATGCGAGTTTTTTCGGGAGCCTGACGTTCAGCTCGGCTTTCTCTGGGGCGGCCTCACGATGGGGATGCTATTGTGTATCCCGCTGATATTGGCCGGCCTGGCGCTTCTTGTCGTCGCACTCAGACGCTCAGCCAAGCCCAAGAATGTGTGACGAGCTCGCACCGCTGCTTGACGAAATTCGCAGGCTCATAGCCATCAGCGGCCCGATGCCGCTTGCCGAATATATGCGGTTGTGCCTGACCCATCCGAAATATGGCTACTACATCGATCGCGATCCGCTTGGCTCCGGCGGCGACTTCATCACCTCGCCGGAGATCAGCCAAATGTTCGGCGAACTGATTGGATTGTGGATGGCGGCGGTCTGGCGTCAAATGGGCGCGCCGGAAAATCTCCGCATCATTGAGCTTGGCCCGGGACGGGGCACTTTGATGCAAGACGCGCTGCG
>DASPWC010000075.1:0-6132 GCA_035622055.1 Xanthobacteraceae bacterium
CGCGATGGATCAAGCCGGCATTGCCCGTGCGGTGCTCGGCTTGGCGGGACCGGGCGTACAAGCCGAGCGCGATACCGCAACCGCCGTGCGCCGCGCGCGTGGCGCGAACGATTTTCTCGCACGCGAGATCGAAAAACGGACGGATCGCTACTCCGGCTTCGCGCATCTGCCCATGCAGGACGCGCTCGCCGCAGCGGACGAGCTCGAACGATGCATGCGCGAGCTCAAATTCTGCGGCGCGATGATCAATGGTCACAGCAACGGTCGATATCTCGACCATCCGGCGCTCTATCCGTTCTGGGAACGCGCCGAGGCGCTCGGCGCGCTGATCTATCTGCATCCGGCCGATCCCGTTGCGCCGGCCCCCGTCCTCGAGGGCCATAAGGGGCTGCGGCGCGCCACGTGGGAATGGACGTTCGAAACCGGATCGCACGCCTTGCGGCTGATCTTCGGCGGCTTATTCGACCGCTTCCCCCGCGCGCGGCTTGGTCTCGGTCACCTCGGCGAGACAATCCCGTTCTTGCTATGGCGGTTCGACAGCCGCGCCGGACCGAATTTCTATGCGATCAAGCTCGGCAAGCCGCCGTCACAATATTTCAAGGACAATTTCGTGGTGACGACATCAGGCATGTGCTCGGCCGAGCCGCTCAACTGCACTATCGCTGCGCTGGGCCATGAGCGAGTGATGTTCGCGGCCGATTATCCGTTTGAGTCGGCGCAGGAGGCCGGCGAGTTCATGGACGAGGTTCCCCTGACCGAGCCGGTGCGCGAGGCGATCGCCGCCGGCAACGTGGCAAAATTTTTAGGCATCGCCGTTTGACTGCCAGCATGGAAACCGGGGTTATCTGTCCTCCGGTCGACTGCGTCGAAGGCGCCAGCGTGCAACTGGTCAAGATCAGCATTTGCCTTGCCGTAGACGCCGATGTCGCGACCAGCGTCTATCTCGGTGAGATCAGGATGTACGCCGTTTTCACTGCGGTTGCGTGCCGTTGGCGGCCAATACTTCACCGGCAAGGTACAGCGAACCGGTAATGAGAATGCGCGGCGCCGGATGAAGATCGAGCTTGCCGGCGGCATCGACTGCGCTTTCGAGATCGTCGCGTGCCAAGGCTGGAATGCCCACGCTTGCGGCGACATCCGCAAGCTCGGCCGCGGGCACCGTCTTGTCCTGATGGATGGGAACGGCAATTACGCGGCGCGCGAGACCGGAAAAGTTCTTCAGAAATCCGGCGCAATCCTTGGTCGACAGCATTCCGACAATGAGCACAACCGGCCGCGAGACCCGCTCTTCAAGGTCGGCAAGCGCCGCGGCAATGGCTTGGCCGCCGTCAACATTGTGCCCGCCGTCGAGCCAGAGCTCGCCGTCCGGAGGTGCCCGTTCTGCAAGCCGGCCGTGCGACAACCGCTGCATGCGCGCCGGCCACTCGACCCTGATCATGGCGGCCTCGAACGCGGCCGGGGCAAGCTTTAGACCGATCGAGCGCAAAGCCGCGACCGCTGCGCCGGCATTTTCAAATTGGTGCCGGCCGTAAAGCCTGGGTGCAGGCAGATCGAGCAGCCCGTCAGCGTCTTGGTAGACGAGCCGGCCCCGCTCTTCGGTAGAGGTCCAATCTTCGCCGGCGATTTTGAGCGGAGCCTTCAGCCGTGCCGCCTGCCGCTCGATGACTGCGAGCGCTTCGCGCGTCTGGCCGGCGATGATTGCCGGCACGCCTGCTTTCAGAATTCCGGCTTTTTCAGCGGCAATCTCCGCAAGCGTGTTACCGAGAAACTCGCGATGATCGATCGACACGCGCGTGATGATGCTGGCCAACGGCCGCTCGATCACGTTGGTGGCATCGAGCCGTCCGCCAAGTCCCACTTCAAGGAGAACCATATCGGCCGGGTTGCGCGAGAACAGCAGAAACGCCGCGGCGGTCTCTATCTCGAACACCGTGATCGGCGCGCCGCCGTTTTTGTCCTCGCATTCGGCCAAGCCGTCGCCGAGTTCGGCGTCGCCGACAAACGTGCCGCCGCTCTTTTGCCCAATCCTGAAGCGCTCGTTGAGGCGAACCAAATTAGGCGAGGTGTAGACATGCACAGTCTTGCCGGCGGCCTCCAGAGCCGCGCGCATAAAGGCGATAGTGGAACCTTTGCCGTTGGTGCCCGCCACATGGATCACCGGCGGTAGACGCCGCTCCGGATGACCGAGCGCCGCCAGCAACCGCTCGATGCGGCCGAGAGAAAGGTCGATTCGCTTGGGATGCAGCGCCAACAATCGCGCCAACATGGCATCGATCGGCACCGCTTTGGCGTCACGAGCGCTCACGCGGTGGCGGGCTCCGCAGTCAGAACCGGCGCCAGCGCGCGGGATTGCGGCATGCCCGCTGGCGCTTTGATCAAAAGCCGGCAGAGCCTTGCGACAGTCGACCGCAATTCGTGACGATGCAGCACCAGATCGACCATGCCGTGGTCGCGAAGATATTCGGACTTTTGAAAGCCCTCCGGCAGCTTCTCGCGGATGGTTTGTTCAATGACGCGCGGACCGGCAAAACCGATCAGCGCGCCGGGCTCGGCGATATGCACGTCACCAAGCATCGCATAGGACGCGGTAACGCCGCCGGTCGTCGGATTGGTCAAGACGACGATGTAGGGCTTGCGCGCCTCTCGGATCCGCTGCACTGCAATTGTCGTTCGCGGCAATTGCATCAGCGACAAAATGCCCTCCTGCATTCGCGCGCCGCCCGACGCCGCGAACAGCACGAATGGACAGCCCTTCTCAACGGCCGTGTCGAGTCCCTTGATCACCGCCTCGCCCGCGGCCATGCCGAGCGAACCGCCCATGAAATCAAAATCTTGCACCGCGATGACGGCGGCAAAGCCATCAAGCTTGCCGTAACCGAGCTTCACCGCATCGTTCAGCCCGGTCCTTCCGCGCGCATCCTTGAGCCGGTCCACATACCGCCGCTCGTCGCGAAACTTCAGTGGATCGAGCGGCACTTCCGGCACGGCAATGTCGAACCATGTCTGATTGTCGAACATCGACTTCAGGCGCGCCGTTGCACTCATGCGCATGTGGTAGTTCGAGCCCGGAATGACGAATTGATTGGCTTCGACGTCTTTATAGAAGACGAGCTGACCGGTTTCCGGACATTTGATCCAAAGATTCTCCGGTACCTCCCGGCGGAGGATGCTGCGGATCTTCGGCCGCACGACATTGGAGATCCAATTCATTGCATATGACCCAACGCGAACTCCGTGTATTATAGCATCTCCACCGGGGCCGACTTTGCAAGCCGTCGGGATTTGGCCGCTCTTGGGGCGGCTTTGGTGGGGCACAATTTTGCCTTTTTAGTCAACCAACTAGCGGGGATGGGGGTGAAACGGCCCGGGCGGTAAGCCCGGGGTTAACGAACGTGCGGCTACTGTCGGCGCAGGAAAGCGACTTTGGTAGTAGCCTGCACCATATAAGGCCGGGAACTGCCGTATGAAGAAGTGTGTCGCGAGATTTGTCCTTTTCGGTGCGCTCCTACCGGCGCAAGGCGCCGGCGCAGCCGATCTTTCCGTCGCACCGCTCTACAAGGCGCCCCCGCAGCAAGTGGCGCCGCTCGCCTATGACTGGACTGGCTTCTATGTCGGCGCGAACGGCGGCGGCGGCTGGGGCAATTCCTGGTGGCAATCACAATCCACTCACATTAACTTGTCGGGCGCCGAGGTCGGCGGCACGGCAGGCTACAATTGGCAGTTTGGCAATGCCGTGGTCGGCCTCGAAGGCGATCTCGACTGGTCGAACCTCAGCGGCACAAGCAATTCGTCGCTTTGCCCCGGTTGCAGCACCAGCGATAGCTGGCTTTCGACCATGCGCGGCCGCGCCGGCTACGCGTTTGGCAGTGTCATGCCCTACGTGACGGGCGGCCTTGCCGTCGGCGATATCCGCGCTTCGGCTCCGGGATTGCCCGGTGCCAGCACCACCAATACGGGGTGGACCGTCGGCGGCGGCCTCGAAATCGCGCTACCCGGCAATTGGACGGCGAAAGCGGAATATCTGCACGTCGATCTCGGCCAACTCAATTGCGGCGCCAATTGCGGCGGATTGCCGAACGACAATGTTTCCAAGCACGAGGACGTTGTCCGGGCCGGACTGAATTATCACTTCGGCTGGGGAAAGTAGGACCTACCGCTTCAACCCCGCAAACGGGCGGGGCCGTCGGCGTCCATTATTTATTTGATTACTTGGGTTTCGCGCCCGAAGAGAGCGGGCCGCCCGTCCTGCCATGACCGAAGTTTCATCACCGCGCGAAACAGCACGTTTCGGCCCTGCTATCGCGTATCGGGCGGCGGCGGCACCGCAATGACGCTGTCCGCGGCCGGCTCGCCTTGGCGCTTGTCGCCAAGGTGCAAGAGCGGCACGAGCACGAAGGCAAATGCGGTAAAGGCCGCGGATAACACGACGAGCGGCGCAAGCTTGCCGTGGAAAACATGCGTGAACAGATATGACCCGAGATTGTCGGCGAGCGCAGTGGCAAGATTGATGATCGACATGAGGACCGCGAAGGCGAAGCCTTCGGCGCGACGCGGGCAATAATCGGCGGCGAGCGTGAGCGTCGCAACCGTCGCCAGCATCGCGGCAAAGCCGGAGCAGAAACTAATGATGGCGGCGGCCGGCTCGTTCCAGAGGAACAAGTAGGCGAGGCTCCCCAGCGTCCCAATCGCGATGCTCAAGTTCAGCAGCTTCTTGAGCGTCAATTGCTTGAAATGCCGGCGATAAAAATACGCGCCGACGACCCAGCCCGCGCCGACGAGCGATCCTAAAACGCCGATATAGGCCTGAGAAAACTTCAGATTGTCGGTCATGATGAAATAGAGCGGCGTGCTGAGGCCCGGACTGAAATAGTAAAGGAATATGAAAGCGGCGATGATCCACAGATGACGCCGCCGAAAAGCGCTCGAAAGGCCTTCGAGCGTATGTTTCATGCCCTGGACATTCATCGACGCCTTTTTCTCCGAGATGAGAAATACGGTGCCGAAGATTACGAGCAGCGGAGCGCAAGCTACAATCGCCGCGGCGCTATGTAAGGCCGTGGCCGGCTCAAGATGCTGGACGAGCTCGCCGCCGAGGATCGCGGCTGCCATGGCGGCAATGTTGTACCAGAGCCATTGTTGATTGACGAAGGTTCCGCTCTCCTGCAGCCGCTGGCCGTTTTCAACGAGAACAGCGCCGCACAGTGTGCTCGAAATGGCCATGGCATAGGCCGTGAGCATCAATGCAAAGACGAGCTGATCGGGCATGGTCAGCTGCATCACCAACAAAAAGCCGCCGATGGCGGCCAGGTTGGCGAGCAGCAGATAGCTCTTGCGGCGATAGCCGAACAGCGGAATGAAATCGGACACGAGCCCGTAAAGCGGCTTGATGATCCATGGGACGTTGAAGATCGTGAGATAAGCCGTGATCTGAAGCGGCGTCCAGCCGTGGGCTTGCTTGAGAAAATAGTTCAACGGTTGCGCCACCAACCCGCCGATCTGGCCCAAGCCCTCGACAACATAGACGAGAGCGAAGAACCAGAGCAGATGCGTCATCGATCCGTGTTCTTGTCCGAGTTCTTTGGACACCAAACGACTTTCAGCAGCGGAAACTTGCTCGTTCATTGTCGATAAGGTTCCCCGGTGCCTAGTGAGGAGGGAATAGGAGGCTTTAGTGGCGCATAGGCTCGACTTGCTTGCCCCCCGCATTGGGGCTCACGCTTGGATAGTCAATCAAAATTATTTTAGCAGACAACTTTGTCGAAGTGTGCATGCTATTGAAGCGGCGTCGTTTCCCGGAAAGGCAAAGTTGGTGAAGATTCGGGAACCGGCGGCGGCGTACGCGAACTGGCCTTGAAATATATGACTATACCAAGCACGCACAGGAGCAAGGTGAGCGCCGCGGTGATGTATTCCGGTCTAACGGTCAATCCATCGACATTTATTCCGCTCCAACTCCGAAGACGCAGCCGCGCTTTTGAGCCGGCACTCGACGGATGCAGCCGCCAAGCCCGGTGATACTCCCAAACCAAATAGGAGAACGCCGCGGATCCGATCGCAAGGCAAATCACCGCGAGCGAAATGTGCGCAATGCGGTGAACCACGACACCTAGTGCCCAGGTCAAGGCGAAAACG
>DASPWC010000076.1:0-3011 GCA_035622055.1 Xanthobacteraceae bacterium
ACACCGGCGCCGCAGCTTGTCATTATCGGCGCGGTTCATATCAGTCAGGCGCTGGCGCCGGTCGGCAAGCTTCTGGGCTATGACGTGACCATCGTCGATCCGCGCACGGCCTTTGCCTCGCCGGAGCGCTTCCCCGACATCAAAGTAGTTTCCGAGTGGCCGGACAAGGCGTTGCCCGCGCTCAATGTCGACCGCTACACCGCCTTCGTTGCGTTGACGCACGATCCGAAGATCGACGATCCCGCGCTTCTGCACGCGTTGTCGCGCGACTGTTTCTATATCGGCGCTCTCGGCTCGCGAAAAACGCATGCGCGCCGGATCGAGCGGCTCAAAGCGCAAGGGCGGAGCGACGCCGAGATTTCCCGTATTCACGCTCCGATCGGGCTCGACATCGGCGCGGTGTCGCCGGCCGAAATCGCGGTAGCGATCATGGGTCAGATTACCGAGCGGCTGCGCGAAGAGGTCGATAGCGAGCCCGCCGCTGTGAAGGCCGCGTCATGAAATTCGGCGCCGTCGCCCCGCACGATGCGCTTGGCGCGATCGCCGTGCACACGATTCGTCAGGGCGGCCTGGTGCTCAAAAAAGGCACGCCAATCGGCGCGGAGGAGGTCGGCGCGCTGGAAGCCGCCGGCATCAGGGAGGTCGTCGTCGCGCGGCTCGAGCCGGGCGATGTCTCCGAGGATGTCGCGGCCACTCAAATCGCCAACGCGGTCGCGGGCGAGGGCGTGCATGTCGAACGCGCTTTTACCGGCCGCGCCAATCTGTTTGCGCAAACTGCGGGTGTCCTGGTCGTCGACAAGAATGCGATCGATCGCCTCAATCGCGTCGCCGAAGCGATCACGTTCGCGACGCTGCCGGCTTACAAGCCGGTCGTCGCCGGAGAAATGATCGCGACGGTCAAGATCATTCCCTTCGCGGTTGCGGGGCGCGCGCGCGATGCGGCGCTTGCCGGAGTGACGAGCAAGATTTTGCGTGTCGCGCCCTATCGCCTGCGCAAAATCGGTGTGGTGTCCACGCTGCTGCCGGGACTTGCCAGCAAGGTCATCGAGAAAACCTTGAAAATCACCGCCGAACGCCTGGCGCCGGCCGCCGCGGCGATTGTGGCCGAACGGCGCGTGCCGCACGAGCGCGAGGCGGTCGCGCAAGCGATCGGCGAGGTGCTCAAAGCCGGGGCGGAGCTTGTCATCGTGTTTGGCGCGTCGGCCATCGCCGATCGCCGCGATGTGATCCCCGCCGCGCTCGAAACGATCGGCGGCCGTATCGAGCATTTCGGCATGCCGGTCGATCCCGGCAATTTGCTGATGATTGGGGCCGCGGCCGGCGGGCGCCCGGTTCTCGGCGCGCCGGGATGCGCGCGCAGTCCGAAAGAAAACGGATTCGATTGGGTGCTGATGCGCCTTCTAGCCGGACTGCCGGTGCCGCGCGAAGATATCACGGGGCTCGGGGTGGGTGGCTTGCTGATGGAAATCGTGACGCGCCCGCAACCGCGCGAGGAGCCGCTGCATCCCGTGCGCGCCTTTGCTGGGGTCGTGCTTGCCGCCGGGCGCTCGAGCCGGATGGGCGGCCCGAACAAGCTTCTGGAGGACATCGGCGGGCGGCCACTCGTTCGCATTGTCGCAGAGGAAGTGCTTGCGTCGCACGCGCGGCCCGTTGTGGTCGTGACCGGGCACCAACGCGAGCACGTCGAGACGGCGCTTGCGAGCCTGCCCGTCAAATTCGTGCATAATCCGCACTATGCCGATGGTCTCGGCACGTCGCTAAAAGCCGGGATCGCCGCGTTGCCGGCGGACGTGGATGGCGCCATCGTCTGTCTCGGCGATATGCCGCAGGTGGACGCAGCTCTGATCAACCGCTTGATCGGCGCGATCGATACCGACAAGGGTGCGCTGATCGCCGTGCCGACGATCGACGGCAAGCGCGGCAATCCGGTTGTCTGGTCGCGGCGCTTTTTTCCCGATCTCATGGCGGTCGAAGGCGATGTCGGCGCGCGTCACCTTATCGGCCGTTATGCCGAAGCGGTCGCGGAGGTTCCGGCTTCCGGCAACGGCGCGCTCACGGATATCGATACGCCAGAAGCACTCGCGGCTCTGAAGGCGGAACTGGAAAAGACGTAAATAACGGCGGCTAGGGGCAATCGTTTCAAACTGAATCGATTGCGGCTCTCGGTTTTTGATAGGACGTGATCTTTTCGGAAAACACTTCTCCACCCCGGATCGGTCCGGGGCGGGCTCTTTCTGGATCACAGCTTATATCGCCCGCGTCTGCGCTGCGACCTGCTGCACGATTGGCGCCCATTTCTTCTGCTCGCTCTGGATGAACGCCAGCAATTCCGCTGGCGTCATTGGCCGATCGTCGCGGCCGAGATCAGCGAGGCGCTTGCGGATATCCGGATCGTGCATAGCCTTTAGCAAATCGGCATTGACCTTGCGCACGATGTTGTCGGGCGCTCCCGCCGGCGCCAGCAAAGCCTGCCAGCCGACCGACTCGAAGCCGGAAAGCGTTTCGGCCACCGTCGCCAAATTCGGCAATTTCGGCATACGGTTCGCCGAGGCAACGGCGAGGGGCACGACGTTTCCCGCATGGACCGCACCGGCTATTCCCGAATAAGCGTCAAGGACGAGCCCGACGCGTTTGCCCATTATGTCGCTGATGATCTGCGCGGTGCCGCCGGCGTATGGAACCATCAGTAATTTTATGCCTGCCTGCCCTTGCAGCAATTCGCCGGTCAGATGCGTCAGGCGGCCAATGCCGTTGACGCCATAGGACACTTCGCCGGGCTTTTGCTTGGCGAGCGCATCAGATCCGGGAGCGTTTTCACGCCGAGCCACGGCGCAGCGGCGATATACATCGGCGCACCCCCGAGATAGCCGACCGGCGCGAAATCCCGCGGCACCTGGACCGGAAGATTCTCGGCCGTTCCGGGAAGCGCGACAAAGGCGGACGCCGCCATCACGCCGAAAGTGTAACCGTCGGGGGTGGCTGTTGCCGCCGTGTGGGCGGCGATGGCGCCG
>DASPWC010000077.1:0-7641 GCA_035622055.1 Xanthobacteraceae bacterium
CCGACGCCAGCGTCGGCGCGACGACCGCGGAATTTTTCTGAGTCGTCGGATTGAAATTGTATTGCAGCTGCGGAAAGTACTTGCCCTCCTGGGCATAGACGGATTCCTTGGCGGCGCGCAGTGTGGCGAGCGCCGACTGCAAGCTCGGATTGTTACTGAGCGCCTGCTCGACCAGCGCATTCAAGGCCGGCGACTTGAACAGCGCCCACCATTGCTGCGGGATGTCGCCTCCCGGCATGAAATGTTGCGTCCGTCCGGTCGGCGCGTCGGTGGAGGACGTGTGCAGCGCCAGCGGCTCAGCCGTGTAGCGATCGACATCGGGAGCGGTAGGCACAACGAAGTCAGGGCCGACCGCGCAACGCGCCAGCAATGACGTTGCCGCTACTGCGAAAATCAAGCGAGTCCGCTTAATCGAACGGTCAGGCATGCGTCAAACTCTGCGGCGGCCTCTGCGGCGGCGCATTTCGGCAACGCGTGGAAGTCGCAAATGTATCTCAAACACGCGCGCCATGACTGTGGTCGCGCAGCCACACTGTGAGTTATTCACAAGCTCTACAATTTTTACGGGAAAAACAGCGAACGATAGTCGTTGCAGGCTCGATGACAGTAGACCGCGACCCTGCGGCCCAGAAGAATTATTCCGTTCGTTGTCAGCGGCAAAAGTGATGAATCGTCGTCATCTGCCGCAAAGCAATTTGCCATTTTCATTTTCGTCGCCGCGTACCCCGGCCCGTGGCGTAAATCGATGCCGGTTTGCTTTGTCGATTCATCCTGACTTCGGCAATTGCAAAGCAGAAAAGTGTTGTCGCGAAACTGCGATTTTTACCATTGCGCGATCGGACCGGCGAGCCCACCTACCCCGAACAGGCCGGCAATTCGTTGAGATTTCTGGTATAATGGCGCCGAAAGGGCGCTTCCGCGTTGGCTCCTATGACCGAAGATCGCTCTCAGATTCGTCTCTGGATGATGGGCGCCGCAATCGCGCTGCTCCTGCACGGCGTCGCCGTCGTAGCGGTCCTGAGATGGCACAAGGCGCCGCCCACGGAACCGGTGATGATCGACCTTGCGCCGTCGCCAACAGAACCAAGCCTGCAGTCGAGTCTGGAGCGAGTTCCGGAATCAAGTTTAGAGCCGAGCGCGGAACCCAGCCTCGGAGCGAGTAGTCTGGAATCAAGTCTGGGACCAAGCCTGCAGCAGAGCAACGCCGCGCCGGCGCTACCGCCTTCATCCGAACGAATACAGGCAAATGCAGCTCAAGAATCGATCGCGTCTGCCGGCCCCGCCCTCGAAGCGCAGGCCGCTACGAACGGAGGAGGCGGTGCTGAACTTGTTTCGCCGCCGCACGGTTTGCTGGCGCCGCGGACATCTCCGCCGTCTGAAAACACCGAACAGGAAAGCGGCGCGGCGCAAAACATGGCGAGCGGCGGCGCTGCGGCGCCACGGGCTGCGCCGAGCACCGGAATCGGTACAGCCATCAGCGCACCGGTCCCCGGCCCGATCGCCAACGTCCCAGTGGGGCTCGGCCCGGTTGTCAGCAGAACAGTCGTCGGCGCCGCCAACAATCCTGCGACCGGCGCAGGCGTTAGCAACAGTCCTGCCGCCAACAGTCCGCTCGCCAACGCTCCGACGGCCCGCGATCCTTTCGCTAACAGCCCCATCGACACCAGCATTACCGTGCAACCCGGTCCGAGCGGCAAAAGAGGTTTGGCGGCGATTGAACATCAGCCAAGCTCGGGGGCGATCGGTCAGAAGAGCGGAGTCTTGTTTCGTCCGGCGCGCATCGGCGAGCCAGAACATCTTCCCAGCGGCGGCGTATTGCCGGGCGCGACCTCTACGAGAGCCGTCGGCGCACACGTGCAAGACCACGCGAGAGCCGCCGCGGCAAGGCGAATTACCGCGATCGGCAGCGCGGAAAGTCCTGTCGTCGGTAACGGCGTCGCGAACGCCGCCGGCAACATCACGACCACTGCTATCGGCACGGCCGAATCAGGCGCCGCCGGAAAAGGCGGCTGGAACCCCGCGGGGACCGTGGCGACCAATGCCATCGGGATTCCCATCCGCGCGCTCGCGCCCGAGAAATTTTCTGCGGCTCCTGCCGCCGAGCGCGGCACGAATTCCGTCGCGACCGCGGGCCCGCGGATATCGGCCGTGATCAACGGCCGCGCCATAATACGTCCGGGTTCCGGCCCTGCGGGGATTGGCGGCCCAACGGGAAGAGCGGCCAGCGGCGCGCTCAACGGCACCGATTTCCACACCAAGACGCCTTAATCGTCTCGCTGTCGTTTTCGGCGTTTTCGGATTGGCGCCGACTTCACACACAATCACAGCGTCCACCTGATCACGCAGGTGGTACGGGCGGGCATCAATTACAGGTTCTGATGAGGCCGGTACCTGGCTTTCCTCGCCGCTTTTGCAGTGGCTCCCGAGCTTATTCAGCGGCGGTTGCAAGAACCGGCGCGGAGCACGGGTTTCGATAGGAACGTGGGAAAAGATCAAGCGCGGGATAGAAATCCGGACTGCTGATTTTATTGATGCCGCGGAGAGGATTCGAAGCCGAATCAAAAAAGAAACTCGCCCACGCATGACGAGTGGGCGGACAGAACTCTGGCGGCGGTCGGATGAAAACTGGTGCCGCGGAGAGGATTCGAACCTCCGACCCACGCATTACGAATGCGTTGCTCTACCGGCTGAGCTACCGCGGCGATCGATCGCTTAACGTGGCTGGATACCCGAATTGCCGCTGGATTGCCACCGCTTTGGTGGCACTTTCGTTCTCATTCGGCCCGCCTGAAGGCCGGTTCGATAATCTCCGCCGCCGTGGCGGCGGTATTGGCGAACAAATGTCCATAGACGCCTACGTAATCGCAGCCGTCGGCGCGTTTCGTGGCCCTCGCACCCAATACCCCGGCTGGACAATATCCGCTGACTGCGGCCCAGCGGCGTTATCCTTACTGACGGATTCCCGCCGACCCACGCTTCCGCAGCGGCTCAAGGACGTTGCACTCTAGCGTGTGAGCAAAGCGCGGAAGGCGTAGCGTATGAAGACCGAGAGGTCTGAAAGTCAGCACTCTGAAAGTCACCACGAAGCGACGAAAGCCTTGGCGCTCGCCGTCGCGGGAGTGATGGCCATTTTGCTGATCTGGAATTTGCTTATGATGCTCTTATACTGAGAGCGCCAACTAAATCGTATTTCTGTCCTGGCGATGCGAGCCCAGGATCTCGGGCTGACGCGAGAATGCGCCTTGGTCTATGGCGGCAACCGCCATCCGCATTGCACGTTCCGGCGTCGTTGCGTCTATGGCAGTGACAAATCTGCGAATCTTCGCGCGGCCCTTCCAAAGAAGCTTCCCATCACCGCGTTGGACGCTTGCACGCCACTTACCCGGTTCGCGTTCAAACACTTGGACACTAAATTGCTTGTACTCCATCGGGAAAGTTTGAATGGCGTCGCGCGTCCGATCCAGCGTGGCTTGAAATTAAGGTTAGGGCTGCGCGCCGTAGCCGCTGAAAAGCGCATATTTCTTTTGTCTCGCGAGAGGCCGTGCGGTGGTGGGTTTGCTGGCCGTCACATTCACTCGGCTGCATTTTTCTACAATTTAACGGTCCCGGTTGACTGGCCCGGGCCGTCGCTTCGGCTTCCGCAATCGTTTTGATTCCGCTGGCCCGCCGATGTCGCTAACGCCAGCCAAAAAGAGCAACAAGAATTATCACGGTAACAAAAAGGCCGAGCGAGAACCGCCCGATCCGTCTCCAAGTCCCAATGTCTACGGCCACCGCCGGCCTCGTCACTTAAGCCTATGGCCGATCAGCAGCTGCGGCCGCTGCAATCCGCCATTGCCTGATCGGCATGCGCGACAACCGTGACGACCGCCATTCCGGTGGTAAATGCGAAGGCCAAGGCGAAGATTATGGCTATCTTTTTCATGATCGTGTCCCTCTTGCCGGCTACTTATTGCCAGAAGCGGCGAGGGGCCTCCGTGACAGGCGTCACGTTTTTGCAGCTTTCGATTGACTTTTGCCGCCGAATGTTCTCTATTTGTTCATGCCTGCGGACGGCCAAATCCATACTTTGGGCCTTCTTGAGCGCCTCCGCAGCGAGTGCAAGGACCTGTGGGGCACATCGTCCGCGTTCTACCACCGCGTCGACGATCTGCTTCGGGAGCTGGCAAACCCAAACTTGCCGGATATTCCGATGCGAGATCAACAGCACATCCGATGGGTCATCGCGGCTACGTCAACCATAGCAATAGGCCGGGCCGCGTTCGACGTCGCCATCTCCACGCATCCTCACGAACACCTGACGCTGCGCAATGGAGCGCAGGTTATCCGCCAGCACATGCCGAGTGACGGGGAAGAGCATGCGCAGTGCTGAATTCGTGGACATCGCGCTGGTCGCCTTCGCGATCATTCTAATATCCGCGATGCTGATTGCGTTTGTGATCTGAGCGAAGCGTCGCGGCGCGGCTCGCGTGAAGAGCCATCACGACCAAGCAAGCGGGCCGTTTTCTTCGACAGACCAAAGCGGAGCAAACCCGCGCGACTCGCCAAACAAACGCGCGGCGACGCCGTAAACCTACAATTAACCAAAATAATTCAGTGATTCAGCTAGACGAGGAAATCATGCCCTTCCATCGCACCGCCATCGTGATCCTCACCGCCGTGTTCACGGTCGCCATGACCGCGCTGGCGTCCGCCTGCTGCGCCGTGGGCGCATCGGGAGGTACAAATTCGCCAAATCCCATTCCCATTGCGCCGGCGCCTATTTATGTCGGCCCCTGGAGCGGCGGCTGGAGCCTCACTCCGTGGAGTTTCGGGATTGGCTCGCGTGGCTGGAGCGCGCCGGGCGGTTGCGGTGGCTGCGCAGTGGCTCCCTCGCCGCTTTATGTGGTTGACCGAGGCCCGGATTATACCGGCCCCGGTGTCATGGTGCCCTTTTTGACCTATACGCCGACGATCGCGTTTCCCTACGTCTCGGGCTGTTGCGGAGACGGCACGGCGCCGTCGAGGCAAACCCCGCTCGTTCGAAAAGCATCTTCCGGTTCGAATGAAACCAGAGGAAGTCTGTCATTGCGGCAGGCACAGCAAATGCTCGAACGTCCGTGAAGTAACCTGCCGTACGCATTCGGTCGATTTTTCGCGCTTTAGAAATTCTTCGCGCTTTACGAATTGAAAATGGGCGGGAAGCGGCGCCGAAGCATTTAGTGCGAAAGCGCGCAAAACAAGCCTGCGCTCATTTTCGCGCTTGCATAGATCGCCTACTCCGCTCTGATATGCGCCGCCAGAATCACCCGGCGCCACTTCGCGGTTTCGTCGTCGACGAGCTTGGCAAAGTCGGTCGTCGAAAGCGAAAGCGGCGTGTCGCCGAGTTCGCTGATCCGCCGTGTCATCGCCGCGTCCGCAAGCGCTAAAACCGGCAGCTGGCCGAGATGTTCCGACAACCGCTGGCCGATCAGGCGCGCATGGTGTCATACGCCGCCCGGCGGAAAGCCCGACACGATCCGCGCCGGGCGTGCCGGATAGTCTTGTGCGAAAGCGGCCGTTGCGTTCGCGGTTATCGCCGCGCCGGCGGCGGCCAGATGCAAGAAGGCATGGCGGCTCGGCGTCATGGCATTGCCCCCGATGGATCGGCTCTCAGCCATTGTTGCCGATCCCTGCCCTCAATCACAATCGCGCGATCCGAAGGGTCAATCGGGTTGCCGCGCCGAACTGGCGTCTGTGCGCTTCCAGCGTGGAAAGCGCCGACGCGGCGGCGCGCACGACGCGGATGGGGTTTGCGCAATGAGCTGTCCCCGCTGCCTTAATCAATAAGGTGTCTCCGAATGAGACACCGCCGATTTGTCATCTATTGCAAGGACGCGTCAGGGCTCATCCCTTTGGCGGACCAAAACAATATGACATGCATTTTTGCAGTATCTCTTTGGACTTTTGCATGAACTAAGCGCCGATGGCGAACGACAAACTCACAGGGTGTCGCTCGGCATGGCGGCCGCTGCGATGCCTTGGAAGCGCTTCGTGTAAGACGGGACGTTCATGCACGAAAGTCGTGTTGCGTTGGTGGAGCGGCCGGAGCAGTCGGCGCCGGCGGACATGGTTTGGATTCCCGGCGGCACCTTTCGCATGGGATCGGACAGGCATTATGCGGAAGAGGCGCCGGTCCATCGCGTCACCGTCAGTGGTTTCTGGATCGACCGCGCGCCGGTGACCAACCGGCAGTTCAAGGAATTTGTCCGCGCCACCGGACACGTCACCTTCGCCGAGATTCCTCCCGATCCGAAAAATTATCCCGGCGCGCTGCCGCATATGCTCTATGCCGGCTCGCTGGTTTTCACGCCGCCGGGGCATCCCGTCGATCTGAAAAACTGGAGCCAGTGGTGGAGGTTTTTGAAGGGCGCGAATTGGCGTCATCCCTATGGGCCGAAGAGCAACATCCACGGCTTGGACAATCATCCGGCCGTGCATATCGCTTATTCCGATGCGCACGCTTACGCCAAATGGGCGGGCAAGGAGCTTCCGACCGAAGCGGAGTGGGAATACGCCGCGCGCGGCGGGCTCGATGGTGCGGAGTTCGCCTGGGGCGACGAGTTGACGCCGGGCGGCCGGCACATGGCCAACACCTGGCAAGGAAATTTCCCGCATGAAAACCTTTGCGAGGACGGTTTTGACCGGACCTCGCCGGTGACCGCGTTTCCGCCGAACGGTTACGGCGTCTACGACATGATCGGCAATGTCTGGGAATGGACGGCCGATTGGTGGTCCGCCAAGCACGAAGGCGATGCGCGGAAAGCGTGCTGCGTTCCGGAAAACCCGCGCGGCGGCCGCGAAGAGGCAAGCTACGATCCTTGCCAGCCGCAGATCAAGATTGCCCGTAAGGTCATCAAAGGCGGCTCGCACTTGTGCGCGCCGAATTACTGCCGCCGGTACCGCCCAGCCGCGCGCCATGCGGAACCGGTGGATACGTCCACGAGCCACCTCGGCTTTCGTTGCGTCATCAGAGCAGGGAGTGCGTAATGTCCAGTCAAGACAACGGAGACAAGGCAAACGTCGAGAGTAACAAAGTCAACCGCCGCAACATGCTGCTCGCCGGCACGACACTGGCGGCGGCATCGGCACTCGGTACGGCCGCGAGCGTGCAAAAGGCCGTCGCACAGGCGCAACAGGCGGCGCCTTCGGGCAAGCCGAATATTCTGGTTATCATGGGCGACGATGTCGGCTGGTTCAATATCGGCGCCTATCACCAGGGCATCATGTCCGGCAAGACGCCGAATCTCGACAAGCTAGCTGCGGAAGGAATGCGGTTCACCGACTATTATGCGGAAGCGAGCTGCACCGCCGGCCGCGCAAACTTCATCACCGGCGAACTCCCGCTACGCACGGGACTGACGACCGTCGGTCAAGCGGGCGCCGATGTCGGCCTTCCGGAACAGGCCTGCACGATTGCCACGGCGCTCAAATCGCTCGGCTACGCGACCGGCCAATTCGGCAAGAACCATCTTGGCGATTTGAACAAATTCCTGCCGACGGTGCACGGTTTCGATGAATTCTTCGGATACCTATACCACCTCGACGCGATGTCGGATCCCTATTGGTTCGACTATCCGCAGGACTGGATCGACAAATACGGCCCGCGCAATCTTGTGCATT
>DASPWC010000078.1:0-2849 GCA_035622055.1 Xanthobacteraceae bacterium
GCGCGCTGCGCGTCGTAATCGAGATCGAGGTTCCTGTAGGCCGCCCGCACATAGTTTTCGGTGATCCAAGCGTCGAAATCGAGCGGCGGAATCGCCTGCTCCTTGACCAGGACATGGTGATCGAATTTCAGCGCCTCGATCCATTCCGGTTTGATGGTCGGATCGAGGGTCAGGTGCCCCCCTTTGGAGAAGTACAGGTAAAGCACTTCCTTCTCGATGCCCGACCACTTTTCCATCAGTTCGACGGCGCGTACCGGATCGGCCTTGATCCAGTCGCCGGCGTCATGGACGGCTTCAATGAACGCGACCACGATCTCCGGATATTGCCTGGCGAAATCGTCGCGCACCACGACGCCGTGCAGATACGGGATCCCAGCCTCCGAGCCGTCGTAGATTTTGCGGCCGGTGCCGCGGTACTCCATGAGCTCCGACCAAGGACAGAAATCGGCGTGGGCGTCGATCTTGTTGGTGGCGACGTTGGCCGCGCCGACCGACGGCGCCTGGTTCTTCAATTCGTAGGCGCTGGTCGGAATGTCGCTGTCCTGCATCGCTTTAAGCAGCATGCCCCAAGCGGCGGAGCCGACCGGAGTCGACACGGCTTTGCCCTTGAGGTCACGGATCGAATAGATGTTCGAGGCGATCGGAACCACGATGCCGTTGCCGGAGCCGCGCAGATTGTAGCCGGTGCCCGAGACGTAAAGGCTGCGCAGGCTGTTGGTGGCCTGGAACTTTGCGCCGTTGACGATGAGCGGATAGTCGCCCATCACTCCGATGGAGAGCTTGTTGGCGAGCATCTGATTGGTGATCGGTCCGCCCGATGAATAATCGCTCCAGGTGATCGCGTATTCGGCGTCCTTGTACTTGCCGTCATGCGGCAGGCGCTTTTCCAGGAGTCCCAGCTCCTTGATAACGATGCCGCCGGTATAGGTATCGGTGCACATGCTCTGGTGGCCGATACCGATCTCGATGGTCCCGGCTTCGGCGCTGGTGGCAAATGCCGCAGCGAAGCAACAGGCGAGAGCGATCGCGAACAGTGCAGGTCCGACCAGGGCGCATTGAAGGCGTCGCATCGCGACTTCCTAGCACGGCGCGAGTGCGCCGCATGTTGTCATTGTTATCGCGGTCGATCTGACAAAAGCTGAGGCCGGCGCCGCGACGTGCTTCGCCGAAATCATACCGCGGGGCTTGGACCCCACAAGATCAATAAGCGCTCATTTCAAGGCTAATCGGAAAATACAGCGATCAAAAAAGTCATCGGATGCAGCAAAATCTTTCGAGCCCTTTGACTAGAGAATGGGCGCCGTGGTGGAGAATTAGTCGGGCGCTGCTGCAATCCTATGCTCGCTCTTTAAATTTCGCCGATCCGGGCCATCGCCCAGCGGACGTTCTTGCGCACATCCGAATCGGGATCGTTGAGATGCGCTTCAAGGAAGGGGAGCGCTGAGGGATTCCCGATCTCGCCCAGCGCCGCTGCCGCTTCCTTGCGCAAATTGCTCACCTCATGATCAAGTAGCGCGCCAATCGCGATCGCAGCATCGGAGATTTGGAGTCGGCCGAGGCTGCGGACTGCCTTGAGCGTCACCTGCCAATAAGGATCGGCGAGCGCGGCCACGAGTCGCTGTCCGGCATCGGGACCGGCCGTTCGCGCAAGCGTTTCGGCAGCGACCTCCCGCACCATCCAGTCTGGATCCTCCAGCGCCGCGGTCACTGCAGCGATCGCATGTGGACTGGCCGAAAAGCCGAGCGCCGAGACGGCAGCGCGGCGTACGGCGACGTCCAAATCGCGGCTCGCACTGATCAGGGCTGGCAACGACTCCTCAAGCTTCAGCCAGCCAATCACCAGCACCGCTTGCTCGCGGACCGCGACATCGGAATCGTCGAGCGCCGCCGCGGCCGGCTTGAGCGCTTCGGTGCGGCGCAGTTCCTTGATGCCACGAAACGCCGACATGCGGACAAATGGATTGGCATGGGTGAGAAAGGCAAACAGCGGATCGGCCGCGGCTGGGTCTTTCAATTCGGTGAGGCTGTCGGAGGCGGCGCCCGCCACCGTCGCGTCGGCGTCGGTCAACGCACCGGCGAGCGCCAGCGCCACCACAGGGCCGTCAAAACTGCCGAGCGCTTGCGCCGCCTGCAGCCTGACCTCGGCCGCGGGATCGGCGATGGCGCGCGCGAGATGCGGGATCGCCGCGGGCGCGGCGGTGTCGGCGAGCTCCATCACCGCGATTCGCCGCGCTCCGGGATCGGGATCGACAAGCGCGGCGGCGATCGCCTCCACATCGCCGAAATCTTCGAACGGCTGCAACCCGCCCATCGCGCTTTACCGCAGGAGGTAGGGAATGTTCACAGTCACGGCGCCGGTCGGGCAATCGGCTTCACACGGCATGCAATACCAGCACTCGTCATATTTCATATACGCCTTCCCGGTGAGATCGGAGATGCGCAGGACGTCGAGCGGGCACACGTCGACACAGACTGTGCAGCCTTTGTCGGCGATGCATTTGGCCTCGTCGACGATGACGGGCACGCTGGTCGGGCTATTGGCGAGAGGCATGCTGTCGGTCTCTGTGTCGATGCTCTGTTTGATGCCATGGGTGCCGGTGCGGCGCTATTCGGCTGCTTCGGAGGCGACAATGCGCTGCCGGCAATAGGCGTCGCGCTCGTCGTCGCCGATCGGAACGAGGTACGGTGCGACCGGCTTCTTCGCCAGCACCGGTTTGCCATCGGCGCCCTTGGTCAGGATCGAATGGCAGAACCAATTCGCGTCGTCGCGCCCGGGAAATTCAACGCGGTTGTGGTACAGGCCCCAGCGGCTTTCGGTGCGAAACAGCGAGGCGGCAGCAGCCATGTCC
>DASPWC010000079.1:0-4394 GCA_035622055.1 Xanthobacteraceae bacterium
CGCGCCGATGACGTCGATCATCGCCGCGACGTCCTTGTCGTCCAGGCCCATTTCCGTGCAGCGCTCGTAGAGCGGCGCCACGCAATCGAGCAACGGCGTCGCCACGCCGACACTGTCGGCGAATTCCGCGATCATGCCGAAATAGTGCCGCAGCGAGCCGGCGGTGCCTTGCACCGGTAAAAAGTGCCGTTCCGCCATCCAGGGCGCGCGAATGGCGAACTGGGTCGAGCCGCCGCTGCCGCTCGCGATCGCCTTGATCATCAGCGCAACGTCGACGCCGGCCTTCAGTCCGAGCGCGACCGCCTCGGCGGTTGCGGCGATGTGGACCGCGACCAATAGATTGTTGACGAGTTTGACGCGGCTCGCCGCGCCGAATTCTCCGAAATAGAGGCATGTATCGGCGAAGCCCGCCACCACCACCTCCTCGATCGTCTTGCAAACGCGGGCGTCGCCGGCGAGATAAACGACGGCCTTGCGCGCCGCGACCATGCCGGGCGTGCCGGAGACTTCGCCGTCGATGAAACTCGCGCCCTTGCGCGCCAAGAGATCGATCTGCCGTTTCTTGTCGGGCACCGGATGCGAGCCGAGCTCCACCACGATCTGTCCCGGCCGCGCCGCATGGACAAGCCCGCGCGGGCCGTGCACGACATCGTCGAGCGCTTCCGTCGACGGCAGGCACGAAAACACGATATCGGCCTGCGCGCCGACATCGGCCGCCGAGGCCGCCGATACGCCGCCGATCTTCTCGAACTCCGCGAGCGAGCTACGCCGATAGCCAACGACGCGATGGCCGCTCTTGATCAGATTATCGGCGATCGGCATGCCGATCTTGCCGACGCCGACCAGGCCGATAGTGTTCATGATCCTCCCCGCATTTACGACTTCGCCGCACAATTTCAGTTCATGCGACTTCGACGGATTGATCCGACAGGTTGACGCGCAAGCCGAGCGTGCCTTCCATGACGGTCCATTCCTTCAGTTCGAAGCTGCGCAGCCCATGAACGAAGAAGGGCTCCGCTTCGGCGATGGCGCGCGCTTCCACGACATCCTTGGCGCGCAAGACGGTCCAGCCACAGCCGGCGGACGCCGCGCCGGGTTCGCTCAGCGGACCCGACGCGAAGACCAGGCCGCGCTTTTCCAGGCCGATCATGTATTCGAGATGAGCGGGCAGAACGGACGTGAGTTTTTCCGGTGCGACGAGCGGCTTCGACAAGAGGACATAGAGCTTCTTGCGCAGCATTTTTTGCATGAGTTCGGCGATACGCGCATCCTCGTTCATGACCATAAGCCCCCGGTTCGCGGTTCATGGTCGGCCGTCCCGCCGCGCGCTGTCAACTGCACCGCGCTTAGAAGATCCGCGACGACTGCAAGGGTAGCCCGAGGAAATGCCGGCCGATCACCTCGAAGATCGACAGTTGCGACTGCGCCTGCTGGGAAACCGCATGCATATCGCGGAAGCGGCGCTCGAATGGATTGCTTTCGAAAACCGCGGTGGCGCCAGCCGCGAGATAGGCCGTGTCGACGACATGCCTTGCCTGCTCGCTTGCGTGAATGGACGCCATGCGCAGCCGCACCCGCTGATCGAGCGACGTTTCGCCCGATTGCGCGGCCCGCCAGATCTCGTCCCAGGCCGCGAAGAAGAACGCGCGCGCGGCGGCAAGTTGCGTTTCGGCCGTGCCCACCTGCGATTGGACCACGGCGCTGTCTCGAAGCAGCGACTTGCCCGACGCCGGCGTTTTGGTCGCCGCCAATTCCAAGAAGGCATCGAGGGTGGCGCGCGCAATGCCGAGCGCGATTGCCGGGAAGCTCGATCCGAACAGCTGATAGATCGTGAAGGAATAGAGCGGACCATGTTCGCGCCGCTCGGCGGGATCGAGCGCGTGATGGCCGATGGCGCATTCCTCAGGCACGAACACGTCGGTCAGCGCGTAAGTGTCGCTGCCGGTTCCCTTGAGTCCGATCACATGCCAGGTGTCCTTGACGATCGCGAAGCGGCGCGGCACGACGAAGGTCTTTTCGACCGGATTGCCGTTCGCGTCGCGGCGCAGCTCGCCGTCAGGCGTGGAGACGGCGCTATGCGCGGCGAGCCAGGTGGCGTGCCTGCTGCCGCTCGCGAACGGCCATTCGCCGGTGACGCGGTAGCCGCCGGGTTCGGCGATCGCCTTGGCCTTGCTGGTGGACGGCCCCCAAGCCAGCAAGCCGCGCGGGTCGTCCCTGAAAATCTCCGCGGCGATGTTTGGCCTCAAGCACCGGGCGATGGTGGAACAGACTGAGGTTTGGGCGACGCACCACGCGGTCGAGCCATCCGCCTTGGCGAGCTCTTCGACGGCTTGCATGAAGACGACCGGCGAGACCTCCTCGCCGTTCAGCGACCGCGGCACCAGCATGCGGAAGAGCCGCGCCTCGTGCAGCGCGTCGACGATATCGGGCGGCAATTCGCGGCCGGATTCGATGCGCGCCGCGGCGGCGGCGATGCGCGGCGCGAGCGCGCGTGCATTGGCGAGACAATCGACCGGCATCCGCTGATCCATTCGGCCGTTCTCGGCTGGGCTTGCAGGGCGATAATTTGTAACCGCGGCCGCAAGTTAGGTCTATCGGCACGGCTCCGTCGGCACGGACTTCGGCAGAGCGGATCGACCCGGTAACAATATCGATCCGCTCATAATAATGTATAGGGAGACCTGGAAAATCGCCCGTCGAACCCGCTTCTCAGAGTGTCCCTATTGGATTTTGCAATGGACGCTCGCGGGAGCCGCACCGCGTCCGGCTTTGTTCCATAGCCGATCACGCCTGGAGATTTTTGTGCGCCCCGCGATCCTTTCCGCCATTGTGCTGAGCGTTGCAGCGATCGTTTCGTTCACCGCCCTGCCGCTTTTCGCCCAAAGCAACGGCGGCCTTCTCCAAGGCAAAGCGCGGCATTCGGCGACTGGCGCGCCGACAAGCCGGGAACGCGCCGGCTGATCAAGCCGCAAGACCTGCCCGCGCCCGGCGAGTCGCCGTCCGCCCATAACTTCGTCAGAGTCGTGCGCCGGAGCGATCAAAAACCGGTCGTTCCGCAGGGCTTTGAAGTGACAAAATCCTCGGTCATTTGCGCGGCGCGCGACAACAAATGCCGCTCGTAGAAGCTACCGGCTCCCTTGGTTCCTGAAATAACGAACCAATTTTTCCCATGCGCTTCGCAGGTCACCGTCGCGCCGGAATCCAGATTTTTCACGATGAAGTCGTGGTACTTCGCCAGATTGAAGTCGAGCGCATTATACGATGCCGACACGATGAAATCGGCTCCGTCAGCGCTTTTGAATTCGCGTCCGTCATCGCTCTCGGGCGGGGGCTGCGGGGCGAAAAAATCGGGATAGTCGATCGTCGTGCAATAGCGGTCATTGCGATAGGTGAGCCATTTGCCGCCGGCTGCGGGACTTCATCGACGATCGCTTGGCCAAGCCAGATCGCTGACCAAGCGACGGCAAACGGCAATAGGCGCATGATGTAATCGGCAACGGTCTCGGCGAAGGCGCGCCAAACTAGGTCGTTTCACCGGTCGCGGCAATTTCGCCATGTCGGCGAAAATCGGCATGGGCTCAAACGTCCAGCTCCGAAACGTCTGCCGCAAAGGTCCTTCGGTTAACAGCCACAAGAAAGTCTTTACCGTATTTCGCCATAGTCACGGCTGTGGTGCCTAAAGCGAAATGATTTTGGGTTGTTTCGGTATTTCCGGATCGAGTCGCGCCATGCCAAATCCGACCAATTCGAAGCGGGCCGGCGCATGCCGGCATCCGGCGTCACGGCCGCCGCTGCGGCCCCTCGCCGCCGGGGCGGCACTCCTGGCCGCGCTCGGCATTGCCCTGCCCACCGCCGCGCTAAGCGCAAAGATCCCGCAGCACGAGGCCGGGCCCTCGCACCCGCATGTCTACTTGATGCGCGGCCTTCTCAACGTCTTCTCTCTCGGCATGGATCAGCTCGCCGCGCAGATCGAGCGCCGCGGCATCGACGCGAACGTCTACAACCACACGCTCGCCGGCGACGTCGTCAATAAGATCGTGCACGACTACCGCACCGGTGATCGCGGTCCTTATATCCTCATCGGTCATTCGCTCGGCGCCGACGCCGTTATGACAATGGCGCAGCAGTTAAGCCTCCAAGGCGTGCCGGTCGCTCTGGTCGTGCCGTTCGACGGCACCGGCTCCTACGCGGCGCCAGCCAATGTCGCCTGCGTGCTCAACCTGACCCAGCGGAAATACGCCTACATGTTGCCGGGCGCGGGCTTTCACGGCAGGTTGTCGAATGTCGACGTCTCCGGCGACACCAGCATCGACCATTTCACGATCGACAAATCGCCGCGGCTGCAAGCCGTGGCTTTGAACTCGGTCTTGCAAGCGGTCCACGGCCTGCCGTGC
>DASPWC010000080.1:0-8792 GCA_035622055.1 Xanthobacteraceae bacterium
ACCAGTTCGTGCGCGAGCCGCTCGAGGCGCTCGTGCACCTGCGGCCGAACGCGATGGATGAGGTCGCGGGCGAAATACCAATCGTCCAATGCATAGCCGATGTGGACGAAGCGCCCCAGCGTCCACCGCAGCGCGCAGAAGATCGCGAGCCAGACCAAGGGCGCCAGGATCATGTGATACGGCAGGCCGACATGAATGACGACAAAGCGCGTCGCCGAGATCGACAGCCACATCATTCCGGCGACGAAAACCAGCGGATAGAGAAAGAATGCGCCGTAGCGCCAAGCCACGACGAAATAGCGCACGACGGTGCCGGTCAGGACGAATTCCATCAGCGCGGCGACGCCGAGCGGAAATCGCCACCAATCGCTCATCGCCATATCGGCAGCGACGAAGTCGTCCCAGCGGAACCAATGGAAGTCGGTGGCGACGCGCCAATTCGGTCCCCAAGTTTCGACCGTCCAGCTCGCGACCGCGCCGTCCGCCGACACGCTGGGCGGCGATACCTTGCCCTGCACGTTCCAAGCCTTCTGGAACCGCGCCATTTCGCGAATGAACCGGCGATGCTGGTGTTCCGGCCCGACCGGCTCGTAGCCCGTCATCTGCACGAAACAACGCTTGCGCACGAGCGCTTTCGGCATTTAGCCCTCTCGGAGCGTTCCTTAGGGTAATATGGCCCGGGCAATCAAGCGCGGCCCACGTCGAGGCGCTCAATCGGATAAGGCCTCGTAAGACCTTGAACCGCAGCGACATTGTCTCGATTTCGGCGGCAAGCAATGGCGATTACGGCAATGGCGCGGCCGTTGAACTTGGCGACGTCCTTCGCTATACGGGGCTTTCACATAAGAGGGGCCCATGCGACCGGGCTTGCTCGCGCCGGGCTGGGCCGGCGCTCATTCTTCGTTTGACCATAAAGAGCACGCCCAATGTCCACCACGTTCGATAAAGTGGCTGAAATCATTGCGGAAACTTGCGATATTCCGCGCGAAAATATCAAGCCCGAAAGTCACGCGATAAACGATCTTGAGATTGACAGTTTGGACTTTCTCGACATCGCCTTCGCCATCGACAAGGCGTTCGGCATAAAGCTTCCGCTCGAACAGTGGACGCAAGAAGTCAACGATGGCAAAGCCACCACCGATCAGTATTTCGTTTTGAAAAACCTGTGCGAGCGGATTGACGAACTGATCGCTGCGAAGGGCGCCTGAGCGCCGCATGCGTCTTGAGTATTTTCAGATGATCGACCGCTTCGTCGACGTCAATGTCGGCGAACGTGTTGCGCGCGCAATCTGCACCGTGCCGATGCAAAGCACGGTCTTCGAAGGACACTTTCCGGGCTATCCCTTGATGCCGGGCGTGTTGCTCATCGAATGCATGGCGCAGACAACGGGCTGGCTGGTGAGCGCGCTGACCGGTTTCACCGGACTGCCGGCGCTCGCCGGCGTCAAAGACGCCAAAATTCGTAATGCGGTATTCCCCGGCGATCAGCTCGAACTCGAAGGCAGAGTCATTCACGAAGGCTCCGGCTATGCCATCGGCGAAGCGAAAGGATGGTGCAAAGGCGCGGCCATTTGCGATGCCACGCTGACCTACCGCATCGTTCCCTATCCGAGCGCGGAACTGCGCGCCGGATTGTGGGAATGGGCCGAACGCATCAATTTTCCCGCCAGGGAGTACGCGAAGTGACCGAACGGCGCGAGGTGTGGATCACCGGCGTCGGCCTTCTCACTTGTTTGGGAGAGGGACTGGAAAAAGCTTGGGAGCATCTGGAGCGCGGCGACCCGCCGCCCTACGACGATAAAAGCTTTGCACCATACATCGTGCATCAGCTGCCCGCGATGAGTTTCGACAAGCAAATCCCGAAGAAAAGCGACCAGCGCCAGATGGAAACCTGGCAGCGCGTCGGAGTTTATTCGGCGGGTATGGCGCTGACCGATGCCGGCATCGCCGCAAACGCCGAACTGCTCGATCACACCGACATGATCGTTGCGGCCGGCGGCGGCGAACGCGACATCGCGGTCGACACGGCCATCATGGCCGGCGTTCGCAAGACCAACCAGCCCGGTGCGTTTCTCAACGAACGGCTGATGAGCGATCTGCGGCCCACTTTATTTCTAGCGCAATTGCCCAATCTGCTCGCCGGCAACATTTCCCTCGTCCACGGTATCGTCGGCTCCTCGCGCACGTTCATGGGCGAAGAGTCGGCCGGCGTCGACGCCGTGCGTGTCGCGCAGGCGCGCATCGCCGCGGGCCAGAGCGAATTGACTCTGGTCGGAGGGGCCTATCACGGCACGCGCTGGGACGTGCTGCTGGCGTTCGAACTTGGCAGCGTCGTCCTGAAAAACAAATTTGTGCCGGTGTGGGATCGCGGGGCGGAGGGCGGCATCGCGTTTGCCACGATGGGCGCATTCCTCGTCTTGGAAAGCGACGCCCATGCGAAGGCCCGCGGCGCGCGCCCCCGCGCGCGTATTTCGCAAGTCTTCTCCGACCGCAACGCGCGCCAGCGCGGCGAGGCCGAGGCGTCGCTGCGGCGGCAGTGGAATGCGATTGCGCCTATAGTCGATCGCGCGCATGCCGCCATCATTTCCGGGGCGGCCGGGCTGGAGCCGGCGACTTCGGCCGAACTTGCCGTGCTCAAGGAGATCGGCCTTCCGGTTCGCAATACCGCTACGTATATCGGGCATGGTGTGGATACCCAATTCATGGCTAATCTGGGAATCGGTTGCGGGGTGATCGAGCACGGCAAGCTGTTCGCTCCGACGGGAACCGGCGATTTCGGCGACAGCCCGGCCGGTCTGCGGCAGGTCGTCGTGACCAGCATCGGCAATTGGCGCGGCGAAGGCCTGGTGCTGCTGGAACGAGTGCATTAACGGGTGCATTGAAGACGCGTGAATTGACGGAGACGCATGATGGCTTCGGCACGACCCACTGCGAGCGCGCATCGCGACAAAGCCGGCCGCCCGGTGATCGCAGTCACCGGCATGGGCGTCGTCACCTCGCTCGGTGTCGGCAAAACCGACAATTGGGCGAAATTGACGGCTGGCGAGTCCGGCATTCGCCGGATTTCGCGTTTTCCGCTCGACAGCCTGCGGACCACGATCGCCGGCACCGTCGACAACGTCTACCAGGAGTACATGCCGCCGGCGGAATTGTCCGAGCGCATCGCGCTATTGGCCGGCGAGGAGGCCATCGCGCAATCCGGCATCGACGGCAAGGGCCATTTTCCCGGTCCGTTGTTTCTGGCGCTGCCGCCGCTCGAGATCGAATGGCACTACCGCATTCAGATGGCCGAGCAGGCCGCGCCCGATAGCGACGCCGGCTACCCCGATCTGATGCGCGTGGCGCGTGAACCGCAATTTGCGCCCATCTACGAGACGTTGAAATACGGAATCATCGGAGAGCACTTGGCCGAACATTTCGGGACCGAAGGCTCGCCGATTTCGCTGACGACGGCTTGTGCTTCCGGAGCCACGGCAATTCAGCTCGGCGTCGAGGCGATCCGGCGCGGCGAATGCAAGGCCGCGCTCGCGATCGGCGCCGACGGCTCGCTGACGCCGGAATCGCTTGTTCGTTTCTCGCTGCTTTCGGCGCTGTCGACCCAAAACGATCCGCCCGGCCAGGCTTCCAAGCCATTCTCCAAAAACCGCGACGGATTCGTTCTCGCCGAAGGTGCGGCCGCGCTGGTCCTCGAAGACTACGATCACGCCGTTGCGCGCGGCGCGAAAGTGCTCGGCGTTCTCGAAGGCTGCGGCGAGAAATCGGACTCCTTTCACCGCACCCGCTCTAGTCCCGACGGCAAGCCGATCATCGCCTGTATGCGCAACGCGCTTGCCGACGCCGGCGTCGGGCCCCAAGACGTCGACTACATCAATGCACACGGCACCTCGACGCCCGAGAACGACAAGATGGAGCATCTCGGCGTCTCCACGGTGTTCGGCGAACATATTCGCGGCATTCCGATTTCGTCGAACAAATCGATGATCGGCCATACCTTGACCGCGGCGGGAGCGGTGGAAGCCGTATTCAGTTTTCTCACACTGGAACATCAGCGCATTCCGCCGACGATCAATTACAGCGTTCCCGATCCGGCAATTCCACTCGACGTCGTTCCGAACGTTGCGCGCGACGCGCGTGTCACGCGCGCCATCTCCAACTCATTCGGCTTCGGCGGGCAGAATGTCTGTCTCGTGATGACGCGAGAGCCGGCGTGAGTGGAGAAGCCGCATCGGCGATAGGCGAACGCGCCGGCGCGGCCCGCGAACAAGCGCCGGCATCGATGCGGGCGCTCATGCTCGTCGCCGACCGCAAGATCGAGCTTCGCGATATTGCCGCCCCGCGCGCTCCCGGCGCCGGCGAAGTGCAAATCCGCATCAAGGCGATCGGGCTGAACCATATCGATGTTTGGGGCTGGCGCGGCATGGCCTTCGCCAAACGCACGTTGCCCTTGATCGTCGGCGTCGAGGCGGCCGGAGAGATTTCCGCGGTCGGTCCCGATGTGACGTCGCGCCGGGTCGGCGATCGCGTCGTCGCTTATGGCGCTCTGACCTGCGGCGTCTGCAAGGCATGCCGCGAAAGCCGCGACAATCTCTGCGAAAACGTCGCCAGCATCATGGGCTTCCATGTCGACGGCTTCGGGCGGGATCTGGTGAGTATGCCGGCGCGACTAGTCGTTCCGATTCCGGCCGGCGTGAGCTATCGCGACGCGGCTTGCGCTCCGGTCGCGTTCGGAACCGTGCAGCACATGCTGTTCGACAACGCCAGGCTCGAGCCGGGCGAGACCATCCTGGTTCAAGCGGGCGGCTCCGGCATCGGTACGACCGCAATCAAGATGGCCAAGGCGATCGGCTGCACCGTCATCACCACGGTCGGCGACGACGCCAAGGCCGAAAAGGCGAAGGCGATCGGCGCCGATCATGTCATCAATTATCGCAACGAGCGTTTCGAAGGCGTCGTGCGCAAGCTCACCGGCAAAATGGGGGTAGACGTCGCTTTCGAACATGTCGGCCCGGACACCTTCAACGGCTCGTTGCTTTGCCTCAAGCGCGGCGGACGGCTGGTTACCTGCGGATCGACCTCGGGACAGTCGATCACGATGAATCTGTTCCAGCTTTATCTGCAGCAATATCGCATCTTCGGTTCGTTCGGCTGCTCGATCCGCAATATCGGCGAGAGCCTCGCCAAAATGGCGTCCGGACTGCTGCCGGTTATCGATACCGAAGTGCCGCTCGCCGACTTCGAGCGCGGCCTCGCCCGGCTCGAAAGTCGCCAAGTGTTCGGCAAGATCATCGTCATGTTCTGATGACCGAGCGGTGGCTCAAGACTCTCTTCGACAACGTCGTCGGTGCACTCGCGGTCGGCCTGCTCAGCGGCATCAAGCACACCGACCGCAGGCGGATGGCGAACTTCGCCGGCGCGTTCATGCGCAAGGCCGGACCGCAGTTCAAGGAGCATCGCGTCGGCCGCCAGCAGTTGCGGGCCGCTTTTCCCGAAAAATCGGACGCCGAGATCGAACATATCCTCGGTGGCGTGTGGGACAATCTCGGACGCATCGCCATCGAGTTCGCCCATCTCGACGAATTTTCCGTCGAGGGTTTCGGCAAACAGACCGTGGATGTCATCACCTATCCGCCAGAGTCGAGAGAGCGCTACGATTGGATCATGAACAGCGGCGAGGCCGCGATCGGCTTTGCCGCGCATCTGGCCAATTGGGAGCTGCCCGGAATCGGGGCCAAGCTGATCGGCGTCAAATCCGCCGTGCTCTATCGGCGGCCGAACATCGGCGCCGTCAACGACGTCATCGTCAAGCTGCGCGAGCCGTTGATGGGCGAGCTCATTTCGACCGGCCTCGATGCGCCGGTGCGGCTGGCGCGGCTCCTTCAATCGGGCGTCCATGTCGGGATGCTGGCAGATCAACATTACAGCAAAGGCGTCGAGGTCGGCTTTTTCGGCCGCCCTTGCCTCGCCAACCCGCTGATCGCCATGCTGGCGCGGCAGACGGAATTGCCGATTTACGGAATGCGGGTTGTGCGCAAACCCGACGGCAACTCCTTTTGGGGCGAGATTTCCCCACCGGTGGAGCCGGTGCGCGACGCCGATGGGCGCGTCGAAATCAAAGGCACCATGCAGGCGATTACGTCGGTGATCGAAGGGTGGGTCCGTGAATATCCGGAGCAGTGGCTCTGGCTGCACCGCCGCTGGCGCTGAACGCGATTTAGGTGAGGTGCACCGGCAGCACATCCAACGCGGAGAGCAGGCTTCCAGTCCAGGTCGGCAGATTGGCGAGCCCCAATGCAATGATTGCGCCGGCCAACAAATAAAGCAGCATCATCAGGACTTGGTGATCCGGCTTCCGCGCATGCGCGATCGAAACAACTCGAGCGGACGGCCATCGCGAATCTCGATAATTGTCTTCGCCTGGCATGATCGCTTCTCCCGCGGCAGTTCAAGATACCGCCCTGATAGTGAACGCGCGGCGAAGCGAAAATTCCGATCTTGCCCCTAAGGGGAAACCCGTAGGGTCAAAACGCACAAAGCGTTCGGGAAAAGTCGTCCATTGCAACGGCTATCCTAATTTCCGAGCAAATGTGGGAAGCGACAGCAGCCGTTGCGATCGACGGCGCGAAGCGATCGCCTGGGTTATGAGTCCCGGCCCTTAGGATCGCTTATCAAAGCTTTTTGATTCCGGCCTGATCGATGATTTGTTTGAACGCAGCGATCTCCCTGGTCACGCGCACCCAGGCGGCGTTCGCGCCTTTCGGCCGCACCAAAAAGCCGGATTGAAACAGTTTGTCTTTCATTTCAGGCGTGGCGAGAACTTTGAGCGTCTCGCTTTCGAACCACCTCACTTCGGCCGGCGGCGTCTTGGCCGGCGCCAGCAGCACCATGTCGGTCGCAAAAACGAAATCCTTGTAGCCGGACTCTTCCATGGTCGGCACGTCGGGCAGTTCCGGCCAGCGGCTCTCGCCGCAGACCGCAAGGCAACGCATGGCGCCGGATTTGATGTGCGGCAAAGCCGGACCGAGCGAGCCCGAACTCAGTTGAACGGTGCCCGTCAGCAATGCTTCGATGGCGTCGCCGCCGCCCTTGAAAACCACGTCCGCGAGTTTCGGTAAATCTTCACGGGTTTTCAGCAATTCCAATTGCAGTTGCGGCGTCGTGCCGATCGGCGGCGTCGCGCAATTGTACTTCTCCGGATTGGCGTGGGCGAGCGAGACGAAGTCCTTAATCGTCTTGGCCGGAGACTCCGATCTCACGACGAAAGTATTCGGCGAAGATGCAAGCTCGCTGATCGCGACGAAATCCTTGTAGGGGTCATACGGCAGCTCGTTGTACAGCCCGTAGTTGACCGAAAACGCGTTGGTCGCGAGGAGGATCGTATAACCGTCCGGTTCGGAACGCGCCACGTATTCCATACCGAGATTGCCGCCGGCGCCACCTCGATTCTCGATGATGAAAGTCTTGCCGGTCGACTGTTGCAGGGCGGCCGAAACGATGCGGCCGACGATGTCCGAAGGACCGCCCGGCGTATTGGCAACGACGATCTTGACCGTCCGATCGGGATAATCGGCATGGGCGGGGTGCAGACGAATAATCGTGGAAGCAGCAGGGACTCCGGCGAGCGCGGCGCCTTGCAGGAGCCTGCGCCGCGTTGGCATTGCCGTAGCTACGATCTTCATGACGTTTACTCCCTCGGTCCTGCACCTATTTGAGGTTGCCGCCTTATTCACCGGTCTTGACCCGTGTCCACAGCCGGTTGATGAGCCGCTGCGTCTTCTGATCGTGCGCGAGGATCGTGTAGAACTGCGCCATGGTGGCCGCGTCCGGATAGATCGTCCGGTCGTCCAGGATCGATTTTTCGATGAACTGACTCGGCAGATCGCCGTTGGCGTAGGACACGTAGTTTGTGTTCTTGGCCGCGACCTCGGGCTTGATCAGATAGTTGATCAGCTCCTGCGCCTCTTGCGGATGCGGCGCGTCCTTGGGGATTGCCAAATTATCGAACCAGAGCTGGGCGCCTTCCTTCGGTATGGAATAGGCGATCTCAATTCCGCCCTTTGCCTCGGCGGCGCGCTTTTGCGCCTGCTTTACGTCTCCGGAGAATCCGACCACGAGGCAAATCTCGCCGGTCGCCAGCGCGTTGAGATATTCCGATGAATGAAACTTGCGGACGTAGGGCCTGATCTTCAAAAGCAGATCGGTGACTTTCTGCAGATCGTCGGGATCGGTGGTATTGGGATCGAGATGCAAATAGTGCAGCCCCGCCGACATGACGTCGTCGGAGGAATCGAGCAGGTGAATGCCGCAATCCTTGAACTTGGCGATTTTTTCGGGGTCGAAAATATAGTCCCAGGAATCGATCGCCGTGCCGGGACCCAATACCCGCGTTGCGTCCTTGACGTTGTAACCGATACCGGTCGTGCCCCACATGTAATTGACCGCATACATGTTGCCGGGATCGTAAACCGCGAGCTGTTTGGCGATTTCGGGCCAGACATGGATCAGGTTCGGCAGTTTCGATTTGTCGAGCTGCTGGAAGATTCCAGCCTTGATCTGGCGCGCGAGAAAATAAGCGCTCGGCACCACGACGTCATAGCCGGATTGGCCGGCCAAGAGTTTGGCTTCGAGCGTGTCGTTGGAATCGAATGTGTCGTAGCGGACCGTGATGCCGGTTTCCTTGGTGAACCCGTCGAGTACCGTCGGGTCCTCGTAGTCCGACCAGTTGTAATAGTTGACGACGCGCGACTGCGGCGCCGCTGGCCCGGCCGCGAGCAATCCAATCGCACCCGCCAGCG